>JBAPYD010000520.1:0-1693 GCA_049284555.1 Chromatiaceae bacterium
CGCCGGCTCTGGTGGGTCCCGGCGGCGGGGGCCCTGCCGGCCCTGGGGGCCGCCCTGTGGCTGCCCGGGGGGGTCCAGTTGGAGATCCCCTGGCTGCTCCTGGGCAGCCGGCTCGGACTGGACGAGATCGGCCGCGTCTTTCTCGGATTCACGGCCATCCTCTGGGTCGCGGCGGGCCTCTACGCCGCCCAGAGCCTCAAGGACCAGCCCCACGCGGGCCGCTTCCGCGCCTATTTCCTGCTCGCCATGGCGGGCAACCTGTGGCTGATCGTCGCCCAGGACCTGGTGGGCTTCTATACCGGCTTCGCCCTCATGGGACTGGCCTCCTACGGGCTGGTGGTCCACCAGGGCGACAGGAAGGCCCTGAGGGCCGGGCGGGTCTACCTGTCCATGACCGTGGCCGGCGAGCTGGCGCTCTTCTGCGCCCTGGTGCTGATCGCCGCCCAGACGGGCACCCTGACCCCGACACCGGAGCAGCTCCTGGAGCCGCGGGACCTGACCGTCGGCCTCCTGCTCCTCGGGCTCGCCATCAAGGCGGGGCTGGTCCCACTCCACGTCTGGCTGCCTCTGGCCCACCCGGCGGCGCCCGTCCCGGCGAGCGCGGTGCTGAGCGGGGCCATGATCAAAGTGGCGCTGCTCGGTTGGCTCCGCTTCCTGCCCGTGGGCCAGGCGGCCCTACCCGAGTGGGGCATGCTGCTCCTCTTCGTCGGGCTCATCACCCTGTTCTTCGCCATCCCCATCGGCCTGGTCCAATCGGACCCCAAGGTGATCCTCGCCTACTCCAGCATCAGCAAGATGGGCTTTCTCACCCTGATCCTGGGGCTCATCCTGCTGGAGCCGGCCCTGGCACCCGGCGGGGTCCTGGCCATGACCCTCTACGCGGCCCATCACGCCCTGGCCAAGGGCGGGCTCTTCCTCGGGGTTGGGCTGCGCCACCATGCCGCTGCCCAACCCCTGGTGCTCATCGGGCTCGCCCTGCTGGCCCTGTCGATGGCCGGCACCCCGACGAGCGGCGGGGCAGTGGCCAAGTACGGCCTCAAGCCCGTGATCCTCGGTGCCGGCTGGTCCTGGCTGGGGGTGGCGGTGAGCCTGAGTGCCCTGGCCACCGTGCCCCTGATGGCACGCTTTCTGTGGGTCATCGGACACACCGAGCCACACCCTGCCAAGGGGTACGTCTGGGGGCTCGCCGCCTGGGGTCTGCTGGTCCTACTGGTGCTCCTCTATCCTGTCGTCCTCGGCCACACGGGTGCCTGGGTGAGCGGCACCGGGCCCGTGATGATCGGGATCGCGATCTCCGCCCTGGTCGCCCTGGTCGCCTGGCGCAAGCCGCGCCTGCTCGATCCCCTGGTGAATCGGATCAGCCCCGGGGATCTCCTGGCCCTGGTCCGACCGGTGCTGGCCGTGCTGATGCTCCTGGTCAGGACCCTCCTGAAAGGATGGTCGGGGCTCGTCAGACAAGCCCGGGAGGCCCTTCTCCGCCTCCTGGCCCTGATGGATCGGACCGACCCGGACCCCGAGGCGCGGCTCAGGGCCTGGCCCAATGCCGGTGCCGCCTGGCTGGGCATCACCGCCCTCCTACTGGTCCTGCTGCTCGTCGGCCAGCCGCTGTCCCCGCTCCGGGACAACGCGCCGGAGCTGGCCACGTCGACCCGGGAGATACCGGCCCCCCCCGCACCATCGGCGCAGGTCGGCC
>JBAPYD010000521.1:0-2628 GCA_049284555.1 Chromatiaceae bacterium
ACATATCGCTCTGACCCGCTTGAAGCAGGATCAACGCACCAAGCTCGGCATCCACAACAAACGCCTCAAAGCCGGCTGGGACGAGCACTACCTTGCTGAGTTGCTTTTCGACCCGCCTCATCCGATAACCGGCATCGGCCCATCAACCCCTGAGAATATTAGCCAGACTTGATGCGATTGCCCTGGTTTGTCATGACAATCAAAGAACTCGCGTATGCCGCCCAGCGGCACCTCCAGTCCAGAACGGACAGCGTCTTCAAGCGATCCCACGTCTACGAGCTGCTGGCCGCTGCCTTGGGCTTCGACTCCTATGCCGCGCTTGGATGCACTGCCGTGCTGACGCTACGGCGCTCAGATGCACCCCCATCCCCCGACAACGGCTCCCTGATTCGGCGGCGATGCCTCGCGCTCGGGTACCCGCCAACGACGGCGGATGTCGTTGCGAGCGAGGTTTCCGGCTTTGTTGCGGATCGTCGGTTGGATGTCGTTGGCTACTCCGACCTGATCGCAATGCTTCGGGACGGGGAGTGGCGATGGGGCGACGACCAGTTCTGGGCGGAGCCGACCGACGAGGACGACATGCCGGCCCAAACATGGTCGGTGCTAGATGGCGACGAGATTTCGGCTACTCTGGTCGACAGCCTGGAATCTGCCGCCAGCAAGGGCGGCGCGCTTGCCCACTACTCACTTGCTCTGATCTACGCTCCCGACGAGGGTGATGAACCCGAGGTCGGTAGTTCGTACTGGTATTCCCAGGAGCAGCAGGGTCGCGTGCTCATCGGTGTCGAGAAGGAATGGGCCGATGCGCATGCCCAACAACTGAAAATGCAGGAGCTGTACGAACAGCACCTTCGCGAGGCCGCTCGGCTCGGCTGCGACGATGCGCTCCTGGAGATGGCCGAACGTTTCGATGATCCCGCTTTTTTCGAGACCGCCCAGCGGTGTGTCACCGAAGATCCGGCCAAGGTGGCCGAGATCGCCGAGAGGCTTGGTCGCAGGAACGACGCGAAACAATGGTTCACCATCGCCGCCGACGGGGGTGATACCGAGGCGATGCGTCGGCTCATCGAGGCCTATTGCCGCAACGATCCGGAGCAGAAGTGGATGTGGGTCTATCTCGCCCGGCTTCTTGGAACCGACCTGATGCGGGATGAGTACTACGCCATCAATGAGGACGGCACTCCTTACGACGATGATGTCGGCGGGCCGGCTTTCGTGGACGGCCGAGACGGTGTCAAGCTCGCTCCCCTCGACGCTGAAAAAGATGCGGCCGCCAGAATCGCCGCGGAGCAGCGGTTCAAGCAGTTTGATCCTGGCTGATCGACTTGGAATCGGCCGCTTCTAGTGGAAGATTGGAGCGCGGCGATTCAGCTCTGCCGCGCGATCAAATTCTCCGAAGCGGTCCGATCAAGATCTCCCAGAGAGAACCAGAGAAAGAACCAGGGGCAGACCATGGTACCTGGTAGGCGAGGTGGGCGCCGCGCGTCAGCGGGATCGCCAGGTGATCGTGACGCGGTCCGGCCCGCTCCGCGGATGACGCTAACGGCTCGGGACATATGGGGTCCGGCGGATCAACTGCTCGCGGACGAAGGCTTCGGTGTTGTGGCCCTGGGCCAGCGCCTGGATCAGACCCCGGGTCGACTCCGCCCGGTCGAGGGCCTCGTACGCGCGCAGGGCATAGCCCATGACGTGCCAGACGTCTGCGGCCCTTAGCTCGTAGAAATGTCCCGCGGCCATCCAGCCCAGGGCCTCGGTCGCGCGAAGGCCGGATCGCCGTCCGGGTGGTCCCGGGCTGCGGGCAGCAGGGTGCCGATATCCACTGGGGAGCGCCGCGCCAGGTCCTGGGCGAGGTCCAGCAGGCGCAGGGTCTTGGCGGTCGCGAACCACTTGCCCTCCTCGCCGGGGGTCTGGGCGATCAGGTCGTCGAGGATCGCCCGAGGGGCCTTGTCCGGGTACTTCTTCTTGATGGCCCGGAAGGTCGCCAGGTGGGACCCAGCCCGGTTCGCCGCGCAGGCGAAGCGTCGGTAGGCCTCCTCGCCGCGTCCGGCCGCGAGCAGGATCTCCTCGCAGGCGCGGGCCATGTCCGAGGAGCCGTCGTTCAGGCCCAGCGACTGCTCCGCGTAGCGGATCGCCTCGTCGATGCGTCCCTGGGCCGCCAGGGCCCGCACGCCGTAGCGCCGGCGGTGCCATCAGAGGAAGGGGGCGGTCTCGATCAAGTCGAGGAACTCCTGGTAGCGCCCCGCCGCGAGCAGGCCGGAGAGGTAGGGCGTGGCCCCTTTGAAGTAGCCCCGGTCCTCCGGGCTCCAGCTCAGGCGCACGGCCGGCAGGAAGTCGTCGGCGGCCCGGGAGGCGCGCTCGGGGGTGCGGCACAGCTCGCCCCAGCGGTCGCGGACCTCAGAGAGAAAGTCCACGCCATCTTCCTCGGTGGCCGTCCAGAGCGGGTCGAGCTGGCGTTCCAGGCGCGCCCCTTCCGCGGGCGGCGCCAGCAGGACCTCGATCAGCTTCAGATGACCTGACTTCGGGGAATTTATGTTGAACCCAATTTCAGCACCAGGCGCAGAGTCGTGCGCGGGAAGATCGTCTCGGTGGCGTTGAGTTCCTCGCACAATTTCTCGATCACCTGATCGG
>JBAPYD010000522.1:0-2182 GCA_049284555.1 Chromatiaceae bacterium
GTGCAGCTGCGCCTGTCGCGGCCAGCGGGGGTCCCGGGCCCCACCCTCACCCTGGACCAGGCCAGCTACCGGCTGGTCCCCGGCCGGCGCCTCACCGACGCGACCCTGGAGCTCAGCCTGCGGAGCAGCCAGGGGGGTGAGCATGCCATTCGGCTGCCGCCGGGGGCGGACCTCACGCGGGTGCGCATCGACGGGGCCGAGCGACCCCTACGGCTGGAGGCGGGTCGCCTGACCCTCCCCCTGGTCCCCGCCACCGAGCGGGTCGAGGTGACCTGGCGACAGCCCGATCCACTCACGACCCGCTACAGCCCCGCGGTCCCGGATCTGGGCATGGCGGGGGTGAACGCCCGGGTGCAGGTCAACGTCCCGCGGGACCGCTGGATCCTCTTCACGGGGGGCCCCGCGGTCGGGCCCGCGGTGCTCTTCTGGGGCCTGGTGGTGGTGCTGGTGCTCCTCGCCATCGGGCTCGCTCGCAGCCGGCTCACTCCCCTTCGATTCTGGGACTGGCTGCTGCTCGGGCTCGGCCTGAGCCAGGCGGGGATCTGGGCGGGGGTGCTGCTTGCCGGCTGGCTCTTCGCGCTCGGGCTGCGGGGGCGCCTCACCGAGGACCAGCCGCCCTGGCGCTTCAACCTCGTGCAGATCGGGCTCGTGATCCTGAGCCTCGCCGCCCTCGCCGCCCTCTTGGCCGCGGTCAAGCAGGGGCTGCTCGGCCCGCCCGAGATGCAGATCGCGGGGAATGGGTCCACCGCGACGTCGCTCGCGTGGTATCAGGACCGATTCGGGCCGGAGCTGCCGGGCGTATGGGTCGTCTCCGTCCCCATGTTGGCCTACCGGGCCCTGATGCTCGCCTGGGCCCTGTGGCTCGCCGTGCGGCTCCTCGACTGGCTGCGCTGGGGCTGGGGGGGATTCTCCGCCCCGGTCCTGTGGCGGGAGGTCAAGCTCAAGCTCCCGGTCCCCGCCAGGGCGTCGACGGGGAGACGCGGGGGCGAAGCCGGCGACTGAACTAACCGGAGAGCTGGCAAAGTCGGGGCGGTCGTTTCGCATGAACTGCCCCGATCTCGTGGATCTTCCACAACCATGACCTCGTCTACCGCACCATCGCTCGGAGCACTTGTCGAATCGCGTTCGATGTGCTGCACTTCGAAGATAATGCAGCACCTGAAGGAAGTGAATGCCATGAAAGAGCTGAACGTCCGTGAAATGCGCGAGGCCATTGGGCGTCTCGACACCCTGGTGGAGGATGCCGGCGAGCTGATCGTCACCCGCCGGGGCAAGCCCATCGCGCGTATCCTGCCGGTCACTCGTCGCGTGCCCCGCCCGGACCACGCAGAGCTACGTGCCCGCATGCCGCACCTCGGCATCCCCTCCGAGGAGCTGATTCGCCAGGATCGCGATGAGCGCTGAGCACGCTGCGTATCTCGACACCAGCGCACTGGCCAAGTGGTACCTGAACGAAGCGGGGTCCGACGCCTTCGTCGCCTACGTCCAAGCGCTGGACCTGGCACTGATCAGCAGCCTCACCCGGGTCGAGATGCGCTCCTTGCTCGGTCGGCGCAGACGCATGGGCGAGATCGATGAAACCCTAGAACACCTGATCTACGCCTCGCTCCTGGACGATATCGCCACCGGCGCCTTGTCACTGCGGCCAGTCGAAGATGACCGCTACGACGAGGCAGCGATTCTGATCGGTCGCTACCCGGAGCAACCCCTGCGAACCCTCGACGCCCTTCATCTTGCTGTCGCCCGCGCGGCGCAGGTAGACACCCTCGCCACCGCTGACCGGGTCATGGCCGATGCCGCTCGTGCCATGGGCCTCGTGGTGGTCCAGTTCTGATCCGAAGCCCGAGTCCTTTTGAACGGGACGGCGGGAAAGCCCCGCGATTGTTCAAACATGACGCGTCTGTCCAAGCGATCCTATAGAGATTTCGTGCGCTGGCACGGCGCGGGGGAGCCCCTAAGTGCTGATGGTCGATGCGGATAAACGCTCGCGGTGGCGTTCCGCTCGCTGGCTGCTGGGCCTCACGCTGCGCACTGGATACCGAGCCCACGCTGCCCGGGTACCGCCAACGCAAGTCTCACGGACTACAGAATGCACTACATCCAGATCGCTTGACCAACCACGTTCTTTATGCGCTCCTCCATTCTTGGCCCGACACTCCACAAAGCTTGCAGCGCACCCGGA
>JBAPYD010000523.1:0-7529 GCA_049284555.1 Chromatiaceae bacterium
TCCCTGCTCGGGGTCTCAACCGAAAGCGTCGCCAGGATCGATTCCGGTGATGGGCCTAGCATAGGTGGCAGCGGCCCGACAGGAAAGCGCTACTGGCAACCCACGACCGCTCCGGGCCTTGTGGGAAGCGCCGATCGATTGCGGTCCCCTGGCGCGACAGGGATGGCCTGGCATTCTCCAGGACCTCAAGCCGGTGAAAATGGATCCTCGGCGTCGCCGTCAGCCGGAGGCCCACCTGGGTGTGTGCGGGGCGTCCTGCTCGCCGAGCGGGTCGTGATGCAGGGCGTTGTGGATGTTGCGCAGCGTGGTGAGCTCCTGGGCATGAATCACGTGCTGTCGACGCATCTGGTCGATGCGCGCCTGAAGGTCGTCTTTGGAGCGTTCGATCTTCCGCAGACTCTCCAGGCGTTTCTCCATCGCCGCCTTGTGCAGGGCGATCTCGTGGGCCAGGGGCTCCAGGGCCTCGCGTATCCAGCCATCGCAGGCGATCCGCAACTGCTCGAAGAGTACGCGGGCCCGACTGACCATCTCCTGCTCGAAGCGCCTGATGACGCGCCCGGGACGGGCCAGGACCATGGCGGGGCTGCGCCGGTAGGTGTCCACCTCTTGTAGCAGCAGCTCGGTCTCGACGCTGTACTTCATCGGGATGAAGACCTTGGGCGTGGCGACGTCGAATCCGTACTCGTCGCGATAGGTCTGATAGATCTGACGTACCAGTCTGCGTAGGCGCTCGCTCTCGGCGGAGACCGTCTGCATGGTCCCGCGCATCTGCTCGAAGAGGGCGCGCATCGAGCGCGACAGGCCCACCGAGGTCCAGCAACGGCGAAGCCGCTGCCAGGTCCCACCGATCATGGCCTCGATGTTCTCGGCCTCCAGGCTCTGGCGGCACAGGCGGGTCTCCGCGAGCAGGCGCTCTCGACTGCGCTGAAACTGCTCCACCGCCCTGAGGTAAAGCTCCTGCTCGTGGCGGGTCCGCTCGAGCAGCTGGGCGGTCGCCTGCTTGCTCTTCTCCAGCAGGGTCTCGAGGTCCTCGATCTCGGCCTTGAAGCGCGCCACGCGAGCACCGACGTGAGCCCGGTTGCCGGCCAGCTCGCGGCCGACCTGGGCGTCGATGGTGTCCACCAGGAGCGCTTGCTTGGAGGCCAGGAGTCGCTGGCCGAGGTGACGGTCAAGCTCGGGCAGACCACTGCGCCGCAGGAGCGCGTCGTCCTTGCGGGCCCTGGCGATCTGCCCCTTCTGGGCGGAGACCGGCAGGACCCGCTCGGGGTCGAGCCCGAGGACCTCGGCGACCATTGTCCGCAAGGAGCCTACGGCGCTGTCGATCGCGGCGACATCGCGCAGTCGATCCCACAGCAGATCCACCTTGCCGAGAGCCACCAGCAACGGCCCCCGGCATTCGCCCTGGAAACCGCTGAGATGCTGCTTCCAGAGCTCCAGGTCGCCGCGGGTCACGGCCTCGTCCGCCGGCAGGACCAACAGGACCGCCTGGGCCGCCGGGATCAGGGCGTCGGTCAGCTCGGGCTCCTGGGCCAGTGCACGCGCACCCGGGCCGACCAGAACGACCAGACCCTGCCGCAGCAGCGGATCTGGAAGGCTCACCACGGCGTAACGCCACTTCGGAATCTCGATCCCTCCTGCGGCCGTCTGCCGTTCCGGAGGGAGGTCCTCATCGGCAAAGCCGAGCCGGCTGGCCTCGGTCCGGGAAACCACCTTGGTCTGCCGGATCGCTCCAAGGGTCCCGGCCATTTGCTCCGGCGCCTGGACGTTGAGGGGGTAGTGGATCCAGCGCCCCGGGTCCCCCCGAAGGTCCGCGAGAGATACGCCCTGGGCCCGGCTCTCCACCGGGAGCAGATGCACGTACGCCTCATCCCGCTGATCGTCCCAGAGCAGCTCCGTGGGGCATTGGGCGCCATCGCCGTCGTCCGCGGGGAGCAGGCGCCCGCCGAGGTCGGGAAAGAAAAGGGCATCGATCAGCTCTGATTTGCCCCGGGAGGCCTCCCCGACCACCGCGACCGTGACGCGATCGCGACGCAACAGATCGAGGGTTGCCCCGATCCGCTCACGGGCACGAGGAGTGGACCGCCGGTGATCCGAGAGCCAGCGCTCCAGCTCCAGCAGCGCCTGGACGACCCGCTTCTTCCACCGCTGGTAATGGCCGAGACTCTGCTGGAGGGCTGAGACCTGCATGCTCTTTCAGTGTGTCACGGGGCCAGACGCACCGGGGCGCCACCCCGGCGCCGATGCCGTGCAAAGATAGGCTCAACGGACCTTCGAGTCGGTGCGCCCGACCGCATTCCCTTCGCTCAGGGCCTCGGCATGGGCAGGGGCAGCCGCCGCGGGGCCCGAATCAGGAGACGCTTGGCGCGGGACTGGGAACCGCCGAGCAGCTCCACCTGGGACAAGGGGACACCGAAAGACGCCGCGAGAAACCGGCGAAGGGCCCCATTCGCCTTGCCCTCCACGGGCGGCGCCTGGACCCGGACCCGATAGTGCTCACCCTGGTCCTCCACGAACTCGTCCCGCCGTCCCCTGGGCTGGACCCGCAGACGCAGCTCCAGATCATCCCCCACCCAGCGGTACCAGCGGCCACCGGTCTCCAAGGGCCGGCTCAGAAGGGGCTGCCCGTGAGCGCCTCCAACGGGGGCACCAGAAGCATCTGCAACAGGACCAACCCGATCATCACCGCCATGGGGGACAGATCGATCCCCCCGATGGGCGGTATCAGCCGCTGGGCGGGCTCCAGCAAGGGATCCGTCAGTCGCCGCAGCAGCGCCACCGCCGGATTGTAGGGGTCAGGGCTCAGCCAGCTGAGGATCACCCGAATCAGCACGGCGAACAGGAGGATATCGATGACCAGCTCCAACAGGGCCGGGATCGCCCACACCAGGGCACCCAAAAGGGACCCCCCGAACCCGAGCAGGCCCGCGACCATGCCGAGCTGGAGCGCCATGAGCCCCCATGCAAGCACCAGCGACGCCAGATCCAGCCCGCGATAGCCGGGGATCACGCGGCGCAGGGGCCGCAGCACGGGGGAGGTCACGCGGACGATGAATTGGGAGATCGGATTGTAGAAGTCCGCCCGGGCCCACTGGAGCAGGAACCGGATCACCACCACGGCGATATAGAGCCCGAAGAGGGTGCGAAGCAGGAAGACGAGGGGATCGGTCAGGTAGGAGCCACTCATGGCTGCTCCGACAGGGTACGGGAGATCTCCGCCGCCCGGTCACGGGCGGCGCTCAGGGCACGGGCGACCACGCCCCGCAAGCCCGCCTCTTCGAACACGGCAAGCGCCCGCTCCGTGGTCCCCCCCGGAGAGGTCACCTGCGCACGCAGGCGCGCCGGCTCCGACTCGCTCTCCACCGCCATGCGGGCCGCCCCCAGGGCGGTCTGGATCGTGAGCAGGCGCGCCGTCTCGGCGTCCAGGCCCAGCGCGGCGCCCGCCTCCTCCATGGCCTCCATGAACAGGAAGAAGTACGCGGGGCCGCTGCCCGAAAGCGCGGTGACGGCGTCGATCTGGGCCTCCTCCTCCACCCAGCGGACGAGTCCGGCCGCACGCAGGATGGTCTCGGCCCGGTTGCGTCCCTCCTCGGTGACCTGGGGGCTCGCATGCAGAGCGATGGCGCCCGTCTGGACCATGGCCGGGGTATTGGGCATGGCCCGAACCACGGGCAGCGGGGCCCCCAGCCAGCGCTGAATGCCGGACTCCGGCACCCCCGCCATGATCGAGATCACGAGCAGGCCGAGCCCTGCGGCCAGGTCCCCGATCTCCCGGCAGACCCCCGGGGCCAGCTGGGGCTTGACGCAGAGCACGAGGGTCTCGGCATGGGCGATGGCGTCGCGATTGTCCGCCACGACCTGGACCCCGAAACGCTCCCGCAACCCCTCCCGCCGCACCGCGTCCGGCTCCGCGACCCAGAGTCCGCGTGGTGCGTGGCCGTCGGCGATCAGGCCAGCGATCAGGCTGGCCGCCATGTTCCCGCCCCCGATGAAGGCGATACCGGCGTTGTTCATAGGCACCCTCAGGGGAGCGATGACAGTCGAAGCTTCGCGTCAACCACGGGGCCCCACGGTCGGGAGCCGGGTCAACCGGGCGTCACCCCCTATTATACGGGCGGGGCCCGAAGACCGCCGTACCAACGCGCACCAGGGTCGCCCCCTCCATGACGGCCGCCTCCAGGTCATCCGACATCCCCATGGAGAGACAGGCCAGGGGGAGCTCCGGGGTCGCCAGTCGGTCCCGCAGCTCCCGCAACAGGCGGAAGGGCCGGCGCTGGGGCTCCAGCCCCGTCGCGGGGGCGGGCAGGGTCATGAGCCCCTCCACCCGAATGCCGGGCAGCCCGGCGCACTCGGCGAGCACGTCGGGCAAGGCGTCGGGGGCCACTCCGCCCTTGGTCGCCTCCGCATCCAGATTGACCTGGAGGCAGACCCGCAGGGGCGGCGCCCCGGGCGACCGCTGGTCGCTCAGCCGCCGGGCATGGTGGGGATCCGCCAGGGCGTGGACCCAGTCGAAGTGTTCGGCGATGGCCCGGGTCTTGTTGGACTGGATGCGGCCGATGAAATGCCACTCGATGGGCAGGTCCTGGAGCCGGGTCTGCTTCTCCAGGGCCTCCTGGATATAGTTCTCACCGAAGGCCCGCTGGCCCGCCGCGAAGGCGGCGCGGATGGCCTCCACCGGTTGGAGCTTGCTGACGGCGACCAACCCCACCGATCCGTCGGGCCGGCCCGCGGCCCGGGTGGCCGCAAGGATGCGGGCCTGGACCCGCCCCAGCCCCGCGGCGACGCTAGCCTCGGTCATGGACGCCACCCCTGGACCCGAGTCAACGGCCCCGACCTCCGATCAACCATCGCCTTGCAGGAGCTGGCGCAGGCGGCGCAGGGCCTGGCCCCGATGACTCAGCTCGTTCTTGATGGCCGGATCCAGCTCCGCGGCGCTGCACCCGTGGGTGGGCACGTAGAAGACGGGATCGTAGCCGAATCCGTTCTCCCCCCGAGGCGCCTCCAGGATGCGTCCCTCCCAGGTCCCCTGGCAGATCAGTGGGGTCGGGTCCGAGGCATGGCGGAGATAGACCAGAACACACTGGAAGCGCGCCCCGCGGCGGGGCTCCGGGACCGACTCCAGGGCATGGAGCAGCTTGTGCAGGTTGTCCTCATCGGAGGACCCGGGTCCCGCATAGCGCGCGGAGTGGATGCCCGGGGCCCCGTGCAAGGCATCCACCTCGATCCCGGAGTCGTCGGCAATGGCCGGCAGCCCGCTGTGCTGTGCGGCATTGCGGGCCTTGAGGATGGCGTTCTCCACGAAGGTCAGCCCGGTCTCCTCCGCCTCCGGGACGCCGAAGTCGCCCTGGGGCACCACGCGAACCCCGGTCCCTTCCAGGAGCTGGTTGATCTCTCGCGCCTTGCCGGCGTTGTTGCTGGCCAGCACGATCGCCTCGCCTTCGTGGGCTCGTTTCATGGCAAGACCCCCTCAGCGGCTCGCGCCGAGCCCCAGCGCCTCACGCTGGGCCTGCTGGATACGAGCGATCCCCCCGGCGCCCAGGTCCAGGAGGGCATCCAGGTCGGCACGGCCGAAGGGCGCCCCCTCGGCCGTGCCCTGGACCTCGATGAAGCGCCCATCGCCGTCCATCACGAGATTCATGTCCGTATGCGCCTGGCAGTCCTCCGCGTAGTCCAGGTCCAGGACGGGCACCCCGGCGTAGACCCCCACGGAGACCGCGGCGATCTGCGCCTTGATGGGGTCCGTCGCGAGGGCCCCAGCGGCCTTGAGCCCCGTGAGGGCATCGAAGAGGGCCACCCAGGCCCCCGTGATGGCGGCCGTGCGGGTGCCCCCATCCGCCTGGAGCACATCGCAATCCAGAGTCACGGTCCGCTCGCCCAGGGCGGAGAGCTCCACCGCCGCCCGCAGCGAGCGGCCGATCAGGCGCTGGATCTCCAACGTCCGCCCGCCCTGCCTCCCCCGGGCCGCCTCGCGGGGGGTTCGTTCACTGGTGGCGCGGGGCAACATGCCATACTCGGCGGTGACCCAGCCCCGACCCTGCCCCTTGAGGAAGGGCGGCACCTTGTCCTCCACGCTGGCGGTGCACAGGACCCGGGTGTCGCCGAACTCCACCAGCACCGAGCCCTCGGCATGGCTCGTGTACCCCCGGGCGAAACGGACGGGTCGCAGCTCATCGGGCCGGCGTGCGGAGGGTCTCATCGGGGCGTCTCCTGGAGTAGTGTCGCTCGGTTCAGAGAGGAGGGGCCTCGTCGCCGCCTCCCGGGATCGGGTCGAGGGGCCGAGGCTCGCTCGCCGGGTCGCAGCCGCGCGCGTGGGGCAACCCCCCGACGCAGCCCCTCAGCGCTTCGAGAAGCTCCCTTGCGCCCTGGGGCCTCTGGTCGGGCTCCATGGCCATGGCCCAGTCGACCGCCTCCAGCAGGAACATCGGGTAGCGATCCTTGAGCTCCGAGGTCGCAGGAACCAGGGTATCCGATTTGTGGCGATCCATGGAGGGGGGCGGGGTGCGTCCCTCCATGCAGGCCCGCATGCTCGCGCCCACGGCGTAGACGTCGGACCAGGGGCCCACGTGCCCCCCCCGATAGTACTGCTCGAGGGGCGAATACCCGGCCGTGATCACCTGGCCACCCCGGGCCCGACCCCGACTCAAGGGGTGAACGGCGCCCAGGTCGAGCAGCAGCGGCTGGTTCCCGTGGCGCAGGTGGATGTTTCCGGGCTTGACATCCAGGTGCAGCATGGCGCGGCCGTGCAGCAGGGAAAGGGCATCCAGGATCGGCAGGAAGACCTCAAGGATGAAGGTCGTGCTCAGCCCCCCGCGGCGCTCCTGGATGTAGGCACCCAGGTTGCGTCCCCGCTCGTTGGGCATGACCAGATAGCAGGTCTCGTTGGCCAGGAAGAAGTCCAGGACCCGCACGATGTTCGGGTGCTTCAGGGAGGCCAACGCCTTGACCTCGTGGAAGAACAGCTTGCGGCCCCGATACAGGTTCTCCGCCAACCGCTCCTGGATCGGCACCACGCGGCCCCTGGGGTCCCGCCGGGCGATCTTCTTGGGCATGAACTCCTTGATCACCACCTCCTGGCCGGAGTCTTCGGTCTCCCCGTGGTAGATCAGGCTGAAACCTCCCTTTCCGAGCACGCCGAGCAGCCGATAGGCACCCAACAGGGTGCCTGGCGGAAGGCTTTCTCGGGTGGCGGCCATGGGCTGGTGTCGGCGTCGGCGCTTGGGGCTGGCGGATGGACTGGCGCTATGATAGCCGCCTTAAAGACGCCGAGCCGGAACGGATCCCCCCATTACACTCGGATGGACCCTGACCCCATTCACCCCAACCACCAGACGCGACACCCCATGATCAAGAGCATGACCGCCTTCGCCCGCGAGGCCAGCAGCGACGACCTCGGGGAGCTCGTCTGGGAGCTGCGCTCCGTCAATCACCGGTTTCTGGAGCCCCATCTGCGCCTGCCCGAAGAGCTGCGCGCCCTGGAGCCCGCCGTGCGCGAGCGACTGGCGGCGCGCCTGCAGCGGGGCAAGGTGGATTGC
>JBAPYD010000524.1:0-3306 GCA_049284555.1 Chromatiaceae bacterium
ACCAGGGCCCCGGCCTGCGGGGGTATCAGCTCGGGCATGGCCCCGGTTCGCGTGGCGACGATGGGCAGACCGTGGGCCAGGGCCTCGGCCGCCACCATGCCATAGCCCTCGAAGCGGGTGGGCAAGACGAAGAGGTCCGCCTGTCGGTATTCGAGCTCCAGCTGCCGGTCTTCCAGGGCGCCCGTGAAGGTGACCCGGCCGTCGAGGCCCAGGTCTCGCGCCAGCCGGCGCATTTCGCTGGACCACTGGGTGTCCCGATCCAGACTGCCCACGCACCGCAGGTGCCAGGGCAACTCGGTCAACCCCACCAGGGCGCGAAGCAGCAGATCGTGGCCCTTGCGCGGCGTGACGGTGGCGACGCAGAGCAGCCGGGTGTCTGGCCCCGGTGATCCGGTCGCCGCGGGTGCCCGGTCCACGCCGGGGACGACGACCCGAATCCGGTCGCGGGCAATGCCTCGATCGGAGAGCAGCCGGGCGGTGGCGTCGCTGGTGACGATCATCCCCCGCGCCTGGGCAAGGGCGCGGGCTTCGCTTCGCCGCAGGAGCTCGGACAGGCTCGAGTCGAGCCCCGTCTCCATCCACAGGGGATGATGGACCAGGGCGATCAGTCCAAGCCGCGCTCCCTCGGACTCGGCGACCTCCGGCAGGGCCCCGTAGGCGAGTCCGTCCACCACCACCGTCCCTCCGTCCGGGATTGCGGCAACCACCTCCCGGGCCGCCTCGAGCGCGGTCCGACCCGGCAGGGGGAAGTCCCCGATCAGGGCGCGGTGCTCCACACCCCAGCCCAGGACCCGCAGGCCCTGAATGATCCGCTTGTCGTAGCGGTATCCACCCGTGGGCGTGTCCAGGTCACCGGGCATCAGGAACCAGAGCCGGGATGCCGGCTCGGTGGTCTGACGGACGGCGGTCCCTGCCATGCGTGCCTCAGCGAGGGTTCGCGCGGGAGCGGCGGGCGATCGGACCGCCCGCACCCGTGACGCACGAGACTGTCCGATGCCCGGGATCGCCCGGGGGCGCCTGACGCCGAGCAGCGCTCCTATCCACGAATCAAGGCGCCAGGGGTGCCTCGTAGGCGGCCCAGGCCACATGGGACTCGCGCAGCACGACCCTGAGCTCGGTGACGCCCCGGGCGGCCGCGCCGAGCTCGCCAGCGGCGATCCGGGTCGCCATGCCCTCCCAGACCACTCGGGCCAGGAATTCGGTGGTGGTGTTGAGGCCCGTGAGCGCCGGATGCTCATCTAGGTTACGATAGTCCAGGTCCGCCAGGACCCCGCGCAGGGCTTGGGTAGCCAGGCCGATGTCGACCACCAGGTTGTCCTGATCCAGGTCCGGACGACGGAGTTCGACATCCACGACATAGGTGGCCCCATGAAGCCGCTGGGCCGGCCCGAAGACCTCACCGCGGAAGCTATGGGCGATCATCATGTGGTCGCGTACGCACAGGCTGAACATCAGGTGGCTCCTTGGTCGTAGCGGATGCGATGCATCAGGGTGTCGGCCGGGCCCGTGGCCAATCGTGCTTGGACCTCGGCCAGCCGCTCGAAGGGGTCCTCGCCGGTGATCAGCCGGTCCAGTGACGGATCGTCCAGCAAATCAAGGGCCAGGCTCAGGCGCCGGCGATGATCCCAGCGCCCGCGCTGGGCCGTGGCGACGCTGCCCACCTGAGAGGAGACGAGGCTGAGCCGGCGCCGGTGGAAGGCCTGACCGAGGGGGAGGGACACCTCCCGGGTACCGTACCAGCTGAGCTCCACCACGCGCGACTCGAAGCCTGCCAGCTCCAGGGCAAGGGCGAGACCCGCGGGAGAGCCGCTCGCATGGATCACGAGGTCGGCATCGGGGCTGGCGCACGCGGGCTCGGCAAACGCAACTCCGAGCGCCGCGGCGATCAGGGCCCGCCGCGGGTTGGTATCGATCAGCTCCACGCGGCAGCCTGGGATACGTCCGGCAAGCCAGGCACAGAGGCAGCCGAGGGTCCCGGCCCCGACCACGGTCACGCGGTCGCCGAGCCGGGGTGTCGCGTCCCAGAGCCCGTTGACCGCCGTCTCCAGGTTGGCGGCCAGGACCGCCCGTCCCGGGGGGACGGATTCGGGCACGGGGTGCAACGCCCGCGCCGGGACCCGGTAGCGGGTTTGATGAGGATAGAGACAAAACACGGTTCGGCCGAGGAGCGCGGATGGGCCTTCTTCCACGACCCCCACGTTGCAGTAGCCGTACTTGACCGGTCCGGGGAAGTCACCAACTTGGAAGGGGGCTCGCATGCGCTGGTACTCGCTCGGAGGGATCCGGCCCAGATGGACCAGGGCCTCGGTGCCCCGGCTGATGCCCGTGTAGAGGGTCCGGACCAGTGCGTCCTCGGGCCCGGCGGGCGTGAGCGGCTCGGGTCGCAGCTCGCCCCGACCCGGGGCGACGAGCCAGTAGGCGCGGGCGGTGGGCTGGTGCATCACGGCAAGGCAGGCTGAGCCAACTGACGGTTAGAGCCGGAAGGTTGGTGCGTCGAAACCCGAATACGAGGGGTCATGCGGGTCTGGCGCGGCGTGCTCCCAGCTCCCATCGTCCGATCCACCCAAACATCACCCCGGATTCTCCCCATGCTGCGTCGAGTCCTGCCATTCCTGATCCTGATCCTCGGCGTAGGCGGCTTCCTTGCGCTCAAGGCAACCCGACCCAAGCCCGAGCCGGTGCCGCCCCAGGAGCGGGTCTGGCGGGTGGAGTCCGCCCCCGTGGCCCCCGGGGAGCACCGACCCGAGTTGGCCCTGTTCGCACGAGTGGAGGCCCCCGATCGGGTGCGCGCGGCCTCCCCCGTCGCGGGGCGTCTGCTCGAGGTGCGCGTACGGGACGGTGAACGGGTTGCCGAGGGTGACCTGCTCGCGCGACTCGACCCTCGGGATCTGGAGCCCCGTCTGGCTCAGGCGCGGGCGGATCTCGAGAAGGAGCGATTGAAGCTGGTGCATGATCGCGAGGCCCTGGAGCAGGAGCGGGACCTTCTCAAGCTGGCCGAGGCGGCGCTGGAGCGGGCCGACAAGGTGAGGGCACAGAACCTTGGCAGCGCCTCCGACGTGGACCAGGCGCGGGAGCAGCTCGCGCGGGCACGGCTCGCCGTGACCTTGCGTGAGCAGTCAATCGCAGAGCATCCCGCGCGGCTCGCCTCCCTCGAGGCCAAGCTGGCGGAGGCGCAGCGCGACGCTGCCCGGGGTGAGATTCGCGCGCCCTACGATGCCCGCATCGGTACCGTGGAGGCAGCCGCGGGCGATCAGGTCCAGCCCAACCAGACCATCCTCACGCTGTACCCCTTGGACGGCCTATACC
>JBAPYD010000525.1:0-2344 GCA_049284555.1 Chromatiaceae bacterium
GTGCATGTCCGTCCATTCGATCTCCCCCCCTCAAGATGGCCCAGGTTCGTTGAGGGCTGCAGGAAACGAACCGCTGCAAGCCCGTTGTTGCCGCCGCAGAGGCGCTCCGCGCCGCCTCGCGTTCATCCGAGTCTTTTACTATGCTGGCACGACCGACGACGGACACACGGAGAACCCGATGACGACAAGCACACTCTCCACGACCGACATCGACGCCAATCCTCTGTCCCCCGAGGTACTGACCAAGATCGATGCCTTCTGGCGCGCCTGCAACTACCTGGCCGCGGGCATGATCTACCTTCGGGACAACCCGCTGCTGCGCGAGCCCCTTGCCGAGGAGCATCTGAAGAAACGCCTGCTCGGTCATTGGGGCGCAAGTCCCGGCCTGTCCTTCATGTACGTCCACCTCAACCGCATCATCCGGGAGCATGCACAGGAGACGATCTTTCTCGCCGGTCCGGGACACGGCGCGCCGGGCGTGCTCGCGCCGGTTTATCTGGAGGGCACTTACTCCGAGATCTACCCCAACAAGAGCGAGGATGAAGAAGGCATGCGCGCCTTCTTCACACAGTTCTCCTTCCCGGGCGGCATCGGCTCGCACTGCACGCCGGAGACGCCGGGCTCCATCCACGAGGGCGGCGAGCTAGGTTACTCGATCTCCCATGCCTTCGGCGCCGCCTTCGACAACCCGGACCTTTTGGTCGCCGTCGCGGTCGGCGACGGCGAGGCCGAGACCGGCCCGCTCGCAACCTCCTGGCATTCCAGTAAGTTCCTCAACCCCATCCGCGACGGCGCGGTGCTGCCGATCCTCCATCTGAACGGCTACAAGATCAACAACCCGACACTGCTCGCACGCATCCCGCGCGAGGAGCTTGCCGAGTTGATGCGCGGCTACGGCTGGACGCCCTACTTCGTCGAGGGCGACGACCCGATGGTTCTGCATCAGACGATGGCTGCCACCCTGGACGCCTGCCTTTCCCGGATCCGCGCCCTGCAGCAGGAGGCCCGCACGAGCGGCAAGGCGGAGCGCTGCCGTTGGCCGATGATCGTGCTGCGCACACCCAAGGGCTGGACCGGACCCGTGGAGGTCGACGGCAAGAAAGTCGAGGGCTTCTGGCGTGCTCATCAGGTTCCGCTCGCGGGCATGCATGAGAACCCGGCGCATCTTCAACAGCTCGAAGACTGGATGCGCAGCTACAAACCCGAGGAGCTGTTCGACAGCACGGGCAGACTGATCCCGGAGCTGCGCGCGCTTGCACCCGAGGGGACGCTGCGTATGAGCGCCAATCCGCACGCCAACGGCGGTCTGTTGCGCCGAGCCTTGCGGATGCCGGATTTCCGCGATTACGCCCTTCAGGTCCCCGAGCCCGGGAAGATCCGCGCGATGAATACCAAGCCGACGGGCGCCCTGCTGCGCGACGTCATGGCGAAGAACATGGATAACTTCCGGGTGTTCGGTCCGGACGAGAACACCTCGAACAAACTCGATGCCGTCTACGAGGTCTCGAAAAAGCTCTGGCTCTGCGACTACAAACCCGAGGATGCCGACGGCGGCGAGCTCTCGCCGGACGGGCGCGTGCTCGAGATGCTCTCCGAGCACACCTTGGAGGGCTGGTACGAAGGCTATGTCCTGACCGGACGACACGGCTTCTTCGCGACCTACGAGGCCTTCGTCCATGTCATCGACAGCATGTACAACCAGCACGCCAAATGGCTGGCGATCTGCGAGGAGATCCCCTGGCGGGCGCGCATCTCCTCTCTGAACCTCTTGATCACCTCGACCGTCTGGCGCCAGGACCACAACGGCTTCACCCATCAGGACCCGGGGTTTCTGGATGTCGTGGTCAACAAGAATCCGGAGGTCACGCGCATCTATCTGCCTCCGGACGTCAACACCCTGCTCTCCACGGTCGACCACTGCCTGCAGAGCCGCGACGACATCAACGTGATCGTGGCCGACAAACAGAACCATCTCCAGTACCTGGACATGGATGCCGCCATCAAGCACTGCACAAAGGGCATCGGGATCTGGGATTGGGCGAGCAACGACCAAGGCATGGAGCCGGACGCGGTGATGGTCGGCTGCGGCGACATCCCCACCAAAGAGGCGCTGGCCGCCACCGCGCTGCTGCGCGAGCACTTCGCCGACATCCGACTGCGCTTCATCAACGTCGTGGATCTCTTCCGCATGCAGCCCGCGGGGGAGCATCCGCACGGCCTCAGCGATCACGACTTCGACAGCCTCTTCACCAAAGATCGGCCGGTGATCTTCAACTTCCACGGCTATCCCTGGCTGATTCACCGCCTCACGTACCGCCGAACGAACCATTCCAATTTCCACGTG
>JBAPYD010000526.1:0-2191 GCA_049284555.1 Chromatiaceae bacterium
AGCCGCCCACGTTGAAGACCATGAGGTTGGTCTGATAGCCGATCGGGGTGGTGAAGGCGGGGGAGGGGGCCGGGGTTCTCCGTCTTCGCAGGTGACGGCAAGTCCGGCGGCTACCGCTGCAACGGGACCGCCGACCTTGCCGCGGAGGAGTTGGCGGATCCCTGGGACGGCAATGTGATGCGCAGCCCGGGGCCCGTTGGGCGGCGCCGATTGCCCGTTACATAAACGATAATCTATTGGGGTGACGGGTAACATCTAGTGTTCACGGAAAGACCTGGCGCCTAGCCTATGGCCACCGTCGCCAATGCGCGCGGGACGCGTCCCGCGAGGACCGACGCCCCTGACACGGCGCTTCCGTGTTTCGGTCTGGTATGGAAATCGTCCGACGAGCTGTGCCAGTGTATTCGAGGCTTCCTGGGCGGCGCCTGACGGTGGGCAGCAAAGGAGGGGCATGGCATGCCAGTCCGGCAGGCCCCATACTCGAATCCACCTGAAACGTCGAAGATGTCCTAATGACGAGTCTCGTAAGCTCTCCCGCAGCGTTGCTGCTCCTCGGCCCCGCCATGATGCTGGCTCTGGCCGCCGTGCCCGCGTCGGTAGCTTCCCGGGATCCCCGGCTCATGGGCCGTTTGCTCCAGGCGGTCGCCCTTGCGGGCCTCGTCTTCACCCTCGGCGCGGCCCTCTGGGCAACACTGGCGCAGGCTCGCGCACCAGTGACCCTGGTGGTGCTGGGGAGCGACACGGGTCCCATCCCCCTGGCGCTTTCGGTGCTCGCCGACGGCCTGACCTTCACCCTTCTGGCCCTGGTGGCCCTGCTCGCCGCCCTCATCGCCCGCTACAGCACGAACTACCTCGCCGGGGAGGCGGGGCAGGGACGGTTCTTCCGGTTGCTGGCCCTGACCTCCGGCGCCTTCATGCTGGTGGTGATCGCCGGCAACATGCTCATGTTCGTGCTCGCCATCTTCCTGACCGGGACCGGGCTCAATCGCCTGCTCACCCACTATCGGGACCGGTTGCAGGCCCAGATGGTGGCCCACAAGAAGCTGCTGTTCAGCCGGATGGCGGACACCTGTTTGCTGGCGGCGGCGCTGCTGATCGCCGCGAGCGAGAGCACGCTGTCCTTCGAGGCCATCGCGGCCGCCGCGGCGGGGGGGGACCTGAGCTGGCAGCTGCACCTGGCGGCCTGGCTCATCGTCGCGTACGCGGTCCTGAAGAGCGGTCAGTTCCCCTTCCATGGCTGGCTGCTTCAGGTCATGGAGGCGCCCACCCCGGTCTCGGCCCTGCTCCACGCCGGCGTCGTCTACAGCGGTGCGATCATCGTGCTGCGCACCCACAAGCTGCTTCTGGCCGACGGCCATGCCCTGATGGTCCTGGTGCTGGTGGGGCTGATGACCGCGGCGGTTGCCTCCCTGGCCATGCTCACCCAGACCGCCATCAAGAGCTCGCTGGCCTGGTCCACTGCCGGCCAGCTGGGTTTCATGCTCCTCGAGCTTGGCCTCGGTCTGTTCGTCCTCGGGGTGCTTCACCTCATCGCCCATTCCCTTTACAAGGCGCACGCCTTCCTGTCGTCGGGCAGCATGGTGGACGTGCTGCGGGCACCCGGCTCCAAATCCCGGAAAGGCGTCACGCCGCTGGCCTGGGCCGCCGCCGTGGCGGTGAGCGCGGCCATCACCTTCGCCATGGGCGCCGCATGGGGCATCACGCTGGCCAACGAGCCCGCCCTGCTCGCCATCGGCACCATCGTCTCCGTGGCCGTGGCCCAGCTGCTCCTCACGGGTGGGGCGGCGGGAACGGCCCTGACGGTGCGCCTGATCGCGGTGACGGTCCTCGTCACCGCGGTCTACTTCGGACTGCACACCCTCTTCGCGCACGTCTACGCGCCGGTTCTGGACCCGATTCCCCAAGAGGCGTCGGCTGGCCAATACCTCCTGCTCGGGGTCGTTGCGATCGCGTTCATCGGTCTGTCCTACTTCCAGGCCGTGCTCATCAGCCGTCCACCCGCGCCCTGGCTCCGGCGCCTCTACGTGCACCTCTACAACGGCCTCTACACCGACCTCCCGGTAGAGCGTCTGGTCTACCGGCTGTGGCCGGCGCGGTTCAGGGACCTGCCCGGGCGCGGGGGGCGGCTGCAACAATGACGGCGCGACAGACACGGGTCCGCATGCCATGAACGATCAGGTCACACGGGGCG
>JBAPYD010000527.1:0-3718 GCA_049284555.1 Chromatiaceae bacterium
GTGCAATGGATCTTATTCGGCCCAACGGGAAACCAACCCCAAACGCCCGCTCCAGCGTCCGGCCGGACTTCGTGAAATCAATGGCTTGGCAATCTGGCTCCCGTCCTATCGAAGTGGCCCACGCGACAACTTCGATCTTGGGGCCAGATTATAACAGCTTGATCCGATGAATGTTTTATCGTTTCGCTCCAAGCACTATCTAGGTTTATTTGCTGGCGGTAGGGTGGCGGCTGGCGGGGTTTTACATGAGGGCCTGCTGGCCCTGGTACTGGTCGCCGTCGTTGCGGGAGAAGGGCGGGGGGATGAACCAAACAATCGAATGCGCCCCGCTGGCCGTCGATGTTGCGGGCCTGCCCAATAGGGTAGCGAGGCGCATCGTTCTGGCCTCTTGCGCCCCCCGTGGGGGGAGCTTACTGGTCTGATTTGGACCCCCGCTCGTCGATCAACCGCCGAACCCGCTGAGCCCCTTGCCCATGAGCGCGCGCATCCGCTCGGCGATCGCCGGCGGCGGCTGGTTGGGTACGATCTTGGTCCAGTGACGCTCGGGCACGTTGCCAGCCAGCACCGTCGTGGAGTGGGCCTCCACGTCGGGCTGGTACTGCCCAAGCTTCTTGACGATCGCATCGACCTTGGCCTTGTCCCCGGTGAGGAACAGCCATCCCGGCCGATTGGCCCCGTGCTTCTCGGCGAAGGCCTTCATGGCGGCCGGGTCGTCGCGCTCGGGGTCGATGCTGATGGAGACGAAGCGAACGGTCTTGCCCATGTCGTCCCCGAGCAGGTCGGCGACTTGGGCCAGGCTGTGGGTGAGCAGGGGACAGGCCGAGCCGCAGTTGGTGAAGATGAAGTTGATCAGCACGACGTGGTCCTTGAGCACGTCCGTGAAGAACCGCACCGATTCCCCGTCCTGGGTCACCAACTCCAGGTCGGTGAAGTAGTCGCGCTCCCTGGCGTCCGGATCCGCTCCGTTGGCCGCGGGTGGCGACGCGGCGGGGGAAGTGGTGGCCTGATTTTCCGCCAAGCCAGCGGTGGCCACACCTAAGGAGAGGGCGACGAAACAGGCGAGAGACTGCAGTGACTTCATGACAGGCTTTTCGTCCAAGGCAGATTTACAGAGGGGGATTAACGCGGCTCCTGCCAGCCCCCAACGGGCTGATAGGAGCGGTTCACGAGATCGACCGCCACCACGTGGGCGCCACGCGCCCCCACCCGGCGGTTGGGTCCGTAGCTGAGGGCGGGTGTCAGGCCCGTCTGGTAGCCGTAGAGTCCCTCCAGGGACTTCACCAGGGCCTGGTGGCTGAGCTCCCGTCCGGCCCGCCTCAGCCCCTCCACGAGCAGCTTGGCGGCGGCAACAGCGGCGATCTGGCCCTGGAGATGCCCGCCGGGCAGGGCATGACGGGCCGCCAGCTCCTGGTACTCGGTCCGGCCCGCCTCGCTGATGTCGCTGGAGAGGGTCGGGTAGGCCAGGAAGAGCCGCTGGCCCAGCGCCGGCGGGGCGTCGAGCAGGGAGTGACTCAGGAGGGAGGACAGCAGATAGACCCTCGGGACCTTCTCCTGGGCGGCCAGGGCCGGGAGCAGGCTATCCAGCTCCGACTGGCTGCCAAAGAAGAGCAGGGCCTGGCTATCCCCCTGTTCGAGGGTCTCGGCCACCAGGGCGGGCTCGAGCTTACCCGCCGCGTAGCGGATCTCCACCGGCTCCGGACTCCCACGGCGATGGATCTGATCCCTCACCGCCCGGGTGAGCCGGTCCCCATGCGCCCCCGCGGGGGCGATCACGACCGTCGGGCCGTCGCCTGCCTGGTCGACCGCCTGGTCGGCCAGCACGCGCGCCTGCTCCGCGAACCCGGGGTAGAGATAGAAGGCGGCCTCGTTCAGGGTCTCGTCGCCCGGGTCCAGGGTGAAGGGCCCGACCAGCGGCACCTGCTCCCGGCGCAGCAGGGCCAGGATCTCCTCGTCGAGCCCCACCGTATAGGCCCCCACGAGTGCGAAGATGCCCTCCTGCTGGAGGGCCAGGCGCAGGTTGTCCAGGGTCTCCTCCGGGGTGGCGCCCAGGGGGATCGCGAGCAGATCCAGACGCCGCCCGAAGACCCCGCCTTGATGGTTGATCTCCTGCAGATAGGCATAGAGGGCCTGGGCCATGGCCTGGCCCAGCTCGCCGCTTGGTCCTGTCAGGGGCAAGAGGGTGCCCACCTGCAGGCGGTCCCGCTCGATCCCCGGGTCCCAGTCGGTCTCCAGCCGCTTGAGATAGGCGATCAGATCCGCCAGGTCCGCCTCGGACAGGCTGTACAGGGGCATGGCCTCGTCGATGCGGTTGCCCGCCGGATCGAGGCCTTCGGTCAGGAGCCGGGCCACCCCCGCGTCGTCGAAGGCGGGGTGGGCGCGTCCGTTGTCGTGGACGTGGCCGTAGGGCTTGGCGAGGTGGCTCCAGCGGATGTCGGCGGGGATCACACCCCCCTCGGGGCGGCCCCGCCCGTCATAGCCGTGACAGCCCCCGCAGGGGACCGCGCTCGCGGGAAGCTCCAAGGCCTCCGAGCCCACCTGGGCGGTGATGGGGGTGTCCCTGGGGCTCGTCCCCTTCGTGTAGATCTGCTTGCCCCCGGCCTCCGCTGGGGTCAGCTCGTCCCGGGCGGCCCCGTCGGCCAGCGCCAGGGCCAGGACCATGGCCACGATAATGGACAGGGGGCCCGCGCCCCGGCTGCGGGATTTCAAGGATCAGCCTCCGGCGCCGTGCTCGTGCTGGTGACCCGACTGCCGCGCCGCGAGCAGGGCATCCACCTGCTCCATGATGCGGTCCGTGCTCGGGAAGCCGAAGAAGCGCGACCATTGGCCGGTGCGTCCATCCCCCACCAGCACCATCGCCGCGTGCTCCTCGAAGTTGGGGCTGTAGGCCCCGAGCCCGTCGAGCGCCGATTCCACCGTCGGCTTGGCCCCCGTGAGCCAGACCCAGCCGGGGCCGGCCCCACGGTCCTCGGCATAGGCCTTGAGCCGCTCGGGGGTGTCGCGGGTCGGGTCCACCGTCATCGACACCAGCAGGACCTCGGTGCCCACGCGGTCCCCGAGCCGCTCCTGCACCTGCGACAGCAGGGCGGTGAGCACCGGGCAGACCGTGGTGCAGGTGGTGTAGACGAAGTCCATCACGACGATCCGGTCACCGATGACGTCGCTGACCAGGCGCACCTGCCGGCCGTCCTGATCGACCAGGGTCAGGTCCTTGAAGTCGAGATCGGTGGCCCGGGTCGCCTCGGCCGGCTTCGCCATCTGGGCCCGATGGGCGGCGTGGGGATCGGCCGCGCCAGTGGCTTCATCGCCCGCCTGGCCCTGGTCATGGTGCATATGCTCATGGTCATGGTGCTCGTGGCCGGTCTCCTCGGCGGTGGCGCCCGTGGCGGCCAGCGGGAGCCCCAGGGCCGCCAGGGTCAGTATCAGGCAGGATTTGCGCATCGCTCTTGTCACTCCGGTTCGACTGCTCGTTCGACTCTCGATCCGGCCCCTTGGCCGGACCGTCGGGCCGTAGTTGGGACCGCCGTAGTTGGGACCCTGGCCCGCGTGTCCCGGGTAGGTCGGGCTTCAGCCCGACACTGGTGCCGGGGCCAGGGCCAGTTTCTTGTCGGGCTGAAGCCCGTATATGGTCTCCTCCCGTTTTGCAAGGTCTCGTGGTCGCGTGACAGGGACAGGATTGCTGCCGTATATCCGGCCTGTTGATGAAGAGATATCGCTCTTC
>JBAPYD010000528.1:0-2384 GCA_049284555.1 Chromatiaceae bacterium
GCAGGCGGGCAGCGCCTCGGGGCACCGGGGATGGAAGTGACAGCCGGCGGGCGGATGCACGGGCGACGGCAAGTCGCCCTCCAGGCGGATGACCGCGCGGCGCCTGGCCTCATCCACCGCCGGCACCGCCGAGAGCAGCGCTCGCGTGTAGGGGTGGCGCGGGTCCTCGAGCACCTGCTCAACGGGCCCTCTCTCCACCACCCGCCCCAGGTACATGACGGCGACCTCATGGGCCAGATACGCCACCACCGAGAGGTTGTGGGTAATGAAGAGATAGGCGATCCCGAGCCGATCCTGAAGGTCCTTCAGCAGGTTCAGGATCTGCGCCTGAACCGACACATCCAGGGCGCTGGTGGGCTCATCGCACACGATCAACTTGGGCTCCACCGCCAGGGCGCGGGCGATGCAGATGCGCTGACGCTGTCCGCCCGAGAACTCATGAGGATAGCGCTCGGCCGCATCGGGACTGAGACCCACCAGCTCGAGCAGCTCCCCCACCCGGCGCATGCGCGCCGAACGGCTCCGTTCGATCCCCAGGGCCTGAAGGCCCTCGCCGACGATGTCCCCCACCAGCATGCGCGGGTTCATGGAGGCGAACGGGTCCTGGAAGACGATCTGAAGATCCTTGCGGAACGGCTGCATGGCGCGGTGACCGCGCCCCCGCAGCTCCAGCCCCCGGTAGCGCACCGAGCCGCCGGTGGGCGCGACGAGCTGGAGCAGGCCCTTGCCGGCGGTGGTCTTGCCGCAGCCGGACTCACCCACCAGGGCCAGGGTACGCCCCGCATCGAGCCGCAGGCTCACCCCGTCGACCGCCCGCACCTGGCCCACGGTTCGGCGGAAGACTCCACGATAGATAGGGAAATGGACCTGGAGGTCCCTGACCTCCAGCATCGCCTCCGTGTCACTTCGACGTGACTCGGCCCCGGGTTGATCGCCGCTTCCAGCAGCGTCCCCCGCCCCTCGCGGAATCAGCGCCTCCAGCGCGCCCGCATCGTCGGGCCACAGGTGGCAGCGGACCCCGCGATCGGCGGATAGGCCGGACCAGGGGGGCAACTGCGCCTGGCAACGGGGCATCGCCGCCGGGCAGCGGGGGGCGAACCGACACCCCTTGAACACTTGATCCAGGGGGGGGACGCGGCCGGGAATCATGGCGAGCCGGCCCCGACGCCGCTCCGCATCCGGCAGGCTCTCCAGGAGCATGCGGCTGTACGGGTGGGCGGGCGCCTCGAAGAACTCGGAAACGGTTGCCGTCTCCACGATCTGCCCCGCGTACATGACCGCCAGGCGTCCCGCCGTCTCCGCGACTACCCCCAGGTCGTGGGTGATGAGGAGCACCGCCATGCCGGTGGACGCCTGGAGGTCCTTCAGCAGGTTCAGGACCTGGGCCTGGATGGTGACGTCCAGGGCCGTGGTCGGCTCATCCGCGATCAGGATCTGCGGTTCCCCCGCCAGGGCCATGGCGATCATCACCCGCTGCTTCATGCCCCCCGAGAGCTGGTGGGGGTATTCCCCGATCCGCCGCGCCGGGTCCGGGATGCCGACCGCGTCGAGCAGCTCCAGCACCCGGGCCTCAACACGGGAGCGCGGCCGGCCCTCGTGGACCCGCACCGCCTCGCCGATCTGGTGTCCCACGGTGAGCACCGGGTTGAGGGAGGTCTGGGGCTCCTGAAAGATCATGGCCATGCGCCCGCCCCGCACCCGCCGCATCTCCGCCTCGCTGAGACGCAACAGGTCGGTGTCGCCGAGTCGAGCCGAGCCGCCGCCGATTCGGCCGGCCCCTGGAAGGAGCCGCATCAGCGACAACGCGGTCATGGACTTACCGCAGCCGGATTCACCCAAGAGGGCGAAGGTCTCGCCCCGGCGGATGCAGAGGGAAACCCCGTCCACCACCCGTGCGGGCGGCCGGTCCGAGCGGGGGCCGACGGAGACCTCGGTGATGAGCCCCTGGACCTCGAGCAGGCAATCCCTCATGGCGCTCCCGTGGCCGCCTCCGACCGGACCGGCAAGGGCGCCGCGATCCCCAGCACGGCGCGGGCATTGGCCGTGGTGATGACAGCCAGCTCGGCGCGATCGACCTGCCGCACCTCGGCGAGGGCCGCCAGGACGTCCGGCAGGTACTCGGGGCTGTTGCGCTCCCCCCGGTGGGCGGCCACCGTGAGATCCGGGGCATCGGTCTCCAGCACCAGGGCCTCGACTGGCAGCCGGGCGGCGAGACGCCGCAGCTTGGTGGAGCGCTCGAAGGTGAGCATGCCGCCGAAGCCGAGCCTGAAGCCCAGGTCGACGTAGCGGCGGGCCTCCTCGATGCCCCCGCTGAAGGCATGGACGATGCCTCCCCGCACCGGGATACGCCTCAAGGCGGCGAGCACCTGCTCGTGGGCTCGGCG
>JBAPYD010000529.1:0-3621 GCA_049284555.1 Chromatiaceae bacterium
TGCAGGGTCTCGCGGTCGGTCTCGCTGAGATCGGCCCAGGCGTCCGGCTGCTGGAAGCGCTCCACCGTCTCCAGGTGCATACGGACGATGAAGTTGTCCCGGTTCATCGCCGTCACCTCGCCGTGCAGCCCCTCAGTGAGCGACACCAGCAGATCCGCATCCGGGTCCAGCTCGGGGTTGGCCTGCACATGGCCGAGGAGCTGCACCCGGGCGCGGAACAGCCGGGTGCCGAGCGGGGCGCTGTCGGAGGCCGCGATGCCCTCGGGGTTCTCCCGGAAGTAGTCGAAGTTGAAGCAGAAGTCGAAGACGCGGAAGTCCTGCTTGTCCTCCCCCGGCCCATGGAGGTCGGGACAGAGCCGGGTGCCGCGCCCGATCATCTGCCAGAACTTGATCTTCGAGTAGACGGGCTTGAAGAAGACCAGGTTGGCGACCTCCGGCACGTCGATGCCGGTGTCGAGCATGTCCACCGAGATGGCGATGTGCGGGGGCTTGTCCTTCTGGGAGAAATCGTCGATCAGGCTCTGGGGGTACTTGGCGCGGTTGTCGATGACGCGGGCGAAGTGACCGGCGTGCTGCGGGTAGTGGTGGTTGAACCGCTCCTCGATGAACCTGGCGTGGTCGTGGTTGCGGGCGAAGATGATGGTCTTGGCCAGGCGGTCGCCGCCCTCGACGGTGTGGCCGTTCTGCATGAGGTGCCGGAGCACCTTGTCGACCGTGTCCCGGTTGAAGAGCCAGCTGTTGATCGCCGCCGCGTTGACCCGGTCCGGCAGCGCCCCCGGCTCCACGTCATCGCCCCAGTCGATGCTCTCCCACTGGGCCTTCTCCTCGTCGCTGAGTGATGCGTAGTCGATGCCCTCCCGCGGGAAGCGCAGGTCCACCTGCTCGACGCGGGGCGGCACCAGGAAACCGTCTCTCACCGCCTCGGTCAGCTCGTAGGCATCGGTCGGCACCCCCGGCTCCAGCTCGAAGAGGTCGTAGGTGTTCTTGTCCACCTCCTCGCGGGGCGTGGCGGTCAGGCCGACCAGCAGGGAGTCGAAGTAGCGGAAGATCGCGCCGTACTTCTGGTAAACGGAGCGGTGGGCCTCGTCGATGATGACCAGGTCGAAATGGCCAACGCCGAAGCGGGCCTCTGTGCCCCCCTGGCCGGCCTTGGTCTCGTCGATCATGCCCAGCATGGTCGGGTAGGTGCAGACGTAGACACGCCCCTCGGTGTCCTTCTCGGTGACCAGGTTCACCGGGCTGGACTCGGGCAGGTGTGCCTTGAAGGCATTGCAGGCCTGGTTCACCAGCGACACCCGGTCGGCGAGGAACAGGGCGCGTTTCACCCAGCCGGCGCGTTGCAGCACGTCCACCAGGGCGATGGCGGTGCGGGTCTTGCCGGTGCCGGTGGCCATGACCAGCAGGGCCTTGCGCCGAGCCGTGGCAAACTGCGCGGCGATGCTGCCGATGGCCCGCTTCTGGTAGTAACGGCCGGCGATGGCGTCCTTCACCTTGGCCACGTCCAACGACTGGCGCTGGCTGCGCCTCAGGATCAGGCGGGCCAGCTCGTCCTTCTTGTAGAACCCGGCCACCTGGCGCGGCGGGTAGGCGGTGTCGTCCCACAGCCAGGTGGTGTAGCCGTTGGTGTAGAAGATGACCGGGCGCTGGCCGTGCATCCGCTCCAGACCATCGGCGTAGAGCTTCGCCTGCTGCTGACCGGACTGCGGGTCGGCGGTCGCCCTCTTGGACTCGACCACCGCCAGCGGCCTGCCGTCATCGCCCCAGAGGACATTGTCGGCGTAGCCAACGCCCTGCGCGTTGGGCATCCCCGTCACCTTGTATTCCCGATCATTGGGGCCGTCGAGGGGCCAGCCGGCCCGGTGCAGCTCCACGTCGATCAGGTAACGGCGGGTCTCGGCCTCGGAGTAGTCGTGGGTGTCCGGTACCGCTTCGGAGGTCGCGCGAACCTGGGCGAGCTGCTCGCGCAGGGCCTGAAGCTCGGCATCGAGGGCGTCGCGCTCCTGCTGGCGCTTCAGGGCCTCCGCACTCTCCTCGGCGAGGCGCTGCTCCAGGGCCTCCAGCTCCTTGCGGGGGACCACCGAGGAACTGTCCGGGGCCGGTGGCACGCGCTCGTCCTTCCAGCCCGCCCCTTCGCGGGAGGCATCGGGCCGGTAGGTGCGCACCAGCCAGTAGCAGATGTGGTGCAGCTCCTTGACCACCTGCAGGGCGTCGAGCTGGCGGATGGGGCGCGGGCTGTGCACGGCCTGGTTGCCGACCTTCTGGATCGCCCGCGCCTTCTGAAACACGGCCTGGGGCAGCAGGTTCTGGAAGCAGGGCTCGTGCAGCAGGGCCCCGAGGCTCTGGTCGTAGGGCATGCGCAGCGAGGCGTCGTGCCGGTAGAGCCAGTGAACCACCGCCTCCAGGGTGAAGCGGGCATGGAAGCAGGCGGCGCGGGGATCGCCCTGGATGTGGCCTTCCGCGCGAGCGGCACCGTCCGCAATGCCGCGGAATTCGGCTGGCAGGAAGGCGAAATTGCTCATGACGCTGGAGCCAGCACGCGCAAGGCCCTAGGAAGCGGCCAGACCGTCGAGCAGGGCGCGAATCGTCCGATGGACTTCGGGCAGGTTCTCGTGGATCGTTTTCCACAGCAGCTCGTAGTCCACCGTGAAATAGCCGTGTGCCACGCGATTACGCAGGGCGATCATCGAAGCCCATTCCGCCTCGGGGTGAGCGTCCGCATAGGCTCGATGGTAGTGCTCGATGTTGCGCGCAGCCTCCCCGAGGATCTCGAAGTTGCGCACCACCGCATCCTGGGTCTTGGCGTCAACCAGGAAAGCCACTTCGTCAAGGCCTGCTACGTAGGATTGGATGCGCTCGATCGCCTCGAGGATGTGACCGAGATAATCCGCCAGGCGCAAAGGGTCGGACTTGCTCACAGTGCCTGCGCCTCGTCCAGTACGCGCTGGCGGAATCGCTCCGGCAACGCGTTCGGGGTCAAGACATCGACATTCACCTGCAGCAGGTTGGAAAGCTCCGCCTGGATCCTGGCGATGTCCATCAGCGTGGCATCATGTGTCGGATCCACCAGAATGTCCAAGTCGCTCTCCTCCGTGTCTTCGCCGGTCACGACCGAACCGAAGACCCGCACATTGGTCACGCGATGGCTCAGTGCGATCTCGCGAATGCGGTCGCGATGCAGTTTCAGGGCTTGCGATGGGCGCATGGCGGGCACCGTGAACTTGCGGGTCGGGTGAGTTTACATCGCGTTGCGCCTTCTGGCCCCCACGTTCCTCACAGCTCGCCGTTGAAGGCGCGAGATTGCAGAGAGCTGAAGAGGGCGTCCAGCTCGGCGAGGTGGGTCCGCAGCCGGGCCTTCTGTCGCTCGACGGATTCGACGATGGTGGCGAAGCGGTGTTGGATGTCGAGAGGCGGGCGATAGATCTTGATCTTGACCATACGCTTCAAGCCTAAATCACGATTTGCAATGCCATGCGTGTACCGCTGCGACTGCGTATATACCCAGCTAATGCCAGTTTTTCGGCGATTTCATGAGCCGGTAAGGGCGAAGTTTTCCGTCAACAACGACCGCAGCTCACGGTGGTAGCGCTGGGGATTGTTGAAGAAGTCTTCACACGCCTCACG
>JBAPYD010000530.1:0-1847 GCA_049284555.1 Chromatiaceae bacterium
CCCCGTAGCTGAAGCCCGGTGGGGCGATGTCCGCCTTGGGACCGCGGATTCCACCCGAGACGCCAGCGGAGAGCCCCCCGGCGATGCCCGCCGATGCGCCGACACCGGCCCCGGCCGAGAGACCCGCACCCACGCCCATGGCCGCACCGGCGGACACCCCCGGCACCGACAGACTGGAGCCCGCGGGGAGCCGTGGGGACTCGAGTCCGTTGTACATGGCGGTGTCCCGCCAGGCCTTTTCGTCCCGGCCCGCCTGCTTGTTGGCGTCCCCCACCCCGCCCGCGCCGGCGGTGCCCAGCTTGGGCGTTTGCCGCTCGGTCTTCTTCGCCTCCCCCTGGCGGAACTGATAGCGGTCCTCGGAGAGCTTGAGCGCGACGGTGGATCGCAGTGGGGTTCCCTGGGGAGAGAAGAAGTCCAGGGTCTCGTCGAATGACTGCATGAGCCCAACGAACTCGAAGGCGCCCCACTGGAACAGGCAGCGCTTGGGGGCCAGCTGCTTGTCGCCGGACTCGATGGGCTTCATGAAGGCCTCGGCGATCGCCCGTGTCTTGGCCCGCACGTCCTCGTCCTCGATCGAGGTATCGAAGAGCAGCTCCACGGTGAGGCTGGATGCGCTCTTGTCCACGTACTGGGCGGCGCTGGTGTTCTCGGACTTCTCGTTGGCCTTGAGCGAGTTGGAGAGCGACACCTTGAGCGTCGTGGGATTGAACTGCACGTCGATGGCGGTGGCCGGATCACCCTTGTCCGCCGGCCCCTCCACCGGAAACAGCTTGGCCTTGGTCGGCTCGCTCATGCGGGACGCTCCAGCTCCAGCCCCTCGTGCACCAGGTGGAGCTCCTCGATGGCGACCTGGCTCGCGGTGGCGGAGAGGTCCGGTCCCTTGAACTTGACCGGCAGGGCGTTGCTGAGACGCCAGGTCATGACGGCCACCGGGCCCGCGGACGCCTGGCCGGGGGCCGGGTTGCCGAGCACCGCGATCTCGCCGCGCAACCGATAGCCATAGTTGGCCCCGCGGGTGACCACATCGAACCAGGACCAGAGGTCGTTCACGGTGGTCACGCCCCGCTTCAGCACCACGGTCGCGAAGGTCGTGGGGCCGCTGCGCTGCAGCTCCCCCCAGTTTCGCCCCCCTTCCGCGATCGTTTTCGGGGCCATGGAGGCCTCCAGGCCCGAGACCTCGCTGAACAGCCCCCCGCACAGGACACCGCCGCTCTCCTGGCGCGCGGCGGAAGGGGTGTCGGCGGCGGTGGCCCCGTCCGCCTTGTCCGCGGAGTAGAGGGTCACCTTGAAGCGGAAGGGGATGAAGATCCCGTCCATGTCAGGGCCTCGCCCCCTCGGCAGCTAGGGCGGACCCGGTCGCCTCGGCGTGCCACTCGCCATCCCGGTTGGCGAAGGTGAGCCGCAGCCGGTCGACGGGAAAGGCGGGGGCGAGCTCGATGTCGTAGGCCAGCACCCCGGTGCCTGAAGTGGGTCCCACGAGTCCGGGCCGAACGCTGAACGCCTCCTCGGGCAGTGCGCCGCGCAGGGCCCCGGCGGCAAAGAGCCCGCGGAAAAACTCCTCGAGGATCAGGCGCGGGCGCGGGTCCGCGGGATCCAGGACGAACACCAGGCTCTCCCCCAGGGCCCGCAACCGGCGCACGAGCCAGCCGATGAACCGGTTGACCTCGCCGGATCGAAAGCCATCGAATCGGGAGCCGTCACCGGCGTGCAGCCAATCGTCCGGGTGCAGGGCGGGGACGGCGAGTCGCTCGTCTTCGAGCTCCACCCGGCCCCGGCGGCGCACCAGGATCCCAACGCCAGGGCGGTCCCGAAGCCGCTCGGCCGAGCGGCTGCCCACCGGCGGGTAG
>JBAPYD010000531.1:0-1845 GCA_049284555.1 Chromatiaceae bacterium
TTTCCCAATCACTCCGCGTCGTCACAAAAGAGCCGCACCCCTCGCCAATCAGGGCCGTGCGTGACCCCGGGCCATCCTTGGGAGGGAGGGAGCGAGCACTCTCTTGCCACCCCGGTGCTGTCCCCGCACAGCCCCGGGCTCGGTGGCCATCCTCGGTCGGTCGGTCGCTTCGCACGCAGCCAGGCACCCGTAGCCGCGGGCCGGGTCAAGGTGCAGCGCCCGCAGCGACGCGTAGCGGAGCGAGGACGAACGACCTTGACCCGCTTGCGGCGAAGGAAGACTGGGCGCAGGGCAAAGTGAGCGGCCGACCGTTTGGCAGCCCGCTCCAACGCCCACGCCTCCAGGATCGCCCAGCCCTCGGAGGAGCGCCGCCGCCACGACGAAATAGAAATTGAGCGAATGGGTTGAAGCGACAACTACCTTGACAACCACCGGCCCCCGTAGTGGCGGAATGAGGGCCGCAAGACGCCTTATCGGGTCCAGCGGCGTGAGCTAGGCGGCGACGTACGCCGCGCCGTCTAGGGAGGCGCCGCCGTTATCCGGGGCCGGTATCGCGCGAACATCGTCTGACTCGTTCAGCCCGCTGCAGGCCAACCAGCGCAGCACCCGCGACCGATCCCTTGAGGAGGGATTCACGTGGTGGGTCCGCAAGTTCCCCTCGTTCCCCACCTCGCACGCAGTTGCGGTCCGGTGGAGAGACTGAACATCGTCACTGCGTCTGCGCACTCGGGATGTCGGCGGGTGCGCCGCTGTTGTTGTCGGACCGCGCTCTGGCTAGCATGCACGCGCGTGGCTCCTCGGACGAGCGCTGTGGTAACGCAACCTGCAGCCGCTCATCCGGGGCGGCCAGTCCTCCGATGTCCTGGCTATTTCAGCTTCTTGCGAGGAACCGACGCCGGTGAGGAGCTGAAATCATCGCCATTCGGGCCAGGCTCAGGTATGGTGAGCAAACCAGGGGGGTTACTGGTGCTTTCCGGCAGGCAAGAACCAACTGTAGCCAAAGTCGAGATCCATTTGGTCCTACCCTCAACCTAGCTCCGTACGGAGCCAGTAAACCAGACACTACTTTACCCCATGACTACAAGGCTTGCGCAGAAGCATGCGATCAAAGGTTCCCGGGAATTTGAGCTTGTCGATGACGAGGTTCGGTACATCATCAAGTCGCCCCTCAGAACGGAGTCTTTGAGCATTGTCTTGAACGTCTTGGACCCTGAGCCTGTGAGATCGGGGTCGATGCTTGCGTTTGTCAGCCAGGTGAACAGAGAGCCACTCGTTGAGTTGTTTCTTGATAAGCCAGATAGGGAGACTTTTGACCAATTCGTCAGTACGATGCAGCGGCGGATTCTCGAGGAGGATTTCGGCCGGCTTCGCGTCCTGGATAAGGGCGTCGATATAAACGTCGACGGAGTCACGGAATCGATTGATATGCTGCTTAAGTACGTCGACCCGCAGGAGATCCAGGCCTTGCTTGCCGCGTTGGAGGAGCTCAGGCAGAAGCCTGATAACCCGCGATGCCTGAAGCGCGTCGCTGAAGCATTCAATGAACTTGGTTTTGCGCAAGGTCAAGTGCTAGTCTATGCGCCCTACATCAACTTCCTGTTGTCAGGGGTCGGTGCAGAGCGTGACCGGTCAGGCAACGAGAAGTAGCGGCATCGACGTGTCCTTTCGCAACACGATAGCTTCTGTAATTCGAGATCAGAATGACAGCAAAAGTAGAGATCTATGGCACAAGCAATTGCAGGAAATGCGTTGACGTTCGGGCGTTGCTCGATCGCTACGGCATCGAGTATGTTGACCATCTTATCGATTTGATGCCGCTTGAGAAAGACGAGATGTTCCGGCGCT
>JBAPYD010000532.1:0-5345 GCA_049284555.1 Chromatiaceae bacterium
TTCCCAATCACTCCGCGTCGTCACAAAAGAGCCGCACCCAATCTCGCTTCGGTCGAGACGGAACTTGGGATAGGCGAGGACGCGCAAAGGCGCTCCGCGAAAACCTGAGCGGCATCTGGTCGAGCCGAATCGATGAGACTAACCGGCTGGTTTGCGCAGCGGACCAGGCGACTCTGACGATCATCTCCTGCCGCTACCACTATTGAGTCCGCGTCCGGCGCTCGCGCTCGGCGGCCGGAGAGTGCTCGAAGCCACGGTCGGGCTTGGGTTTAACGGACAGGCGCTATCCCAAGCCCGGCCCGTCCGCCTGGGCAGCAAGGGCGGTTCAGCCGATCTGCGGAGACTCCTTCGGGGGATGGGCTCGCGGACCTGTTCGCCGAGCCGCCGCTCGGCTGGTCGCGTCAGGACGGCTTCTTGCGCTTGTGGCCCGCCTTCTCCAGCTCGTCCAGGTACTCCTTCCACAGGCGGTCCTGCTCCTTGCCCAGCTTGTAGAGGTGCTCCCAGGAGTAGATGCCGGTGTTGTGGCCGTCGTCGAAGTGCAGGCAGATGGCGTAGTTGCCCACGAGCTCGATGCGGTCGATGCCCACGTCCTCCTTGCCGACCTGTAGCACCCGCTCACCGGGGCCGTGACCCTGGACCTCCGCGGAGGGCGAGTAGACCCGAAGGTATTCGCAGGGCAGGGTGAAATGGGAGCCGTCCTCGTAGCTGATCTCGAGCACGCGGGACTGCTGGTGCAAATTGAGCTCTGTGGGCGTTGGCATGGTTCTGTCTCCTGGTCGGGATTCTCGGTCCCGGTCGTCGGTTTGCGTTCTGTCGGTCGGGCTTCAGCCCGACCGGGGCAATGGGTGTTGGCTGCGAGGTCCCCGTCGGGCTGAAGCCTGACCTACGGGGGCCGGCGGCGATTGGGCCTGGTGCCCGGTTGGTTCCTGGCCCGTCGTGTCCTCACAGGATGTAGCGGGACAGGTCCTCGTTCGCGGCGAGTCCGGCGAGGTTCTGGTCCACGTAGGCCGCGTTGACGGTGACCGTCACCCGATCCAGGGTGGAGGCGTTGTAGGAGACGTCCTCCAGCAGCCGCTCCATGACGGTGTGCAGCCGCCGGGCCCCGATGTTCTCGGTGCGCTCGTTGACCTGCCAGGCGATCTCGGCGATGCGCCGGATGCCGTCCTCGGTGAAGTCCAGGCTCACCCCCTCGGTGGCGAGCAGGGCCCTGTACTGGTCGGCCAGGGAGGCGTCGGGCTCGGTGAGGATCCGCACGAAGTCCTCGCTGGTCAGCGCCTTGAGCTCCACCCGGATGGGCAGGCGCCCCTGGAGCTCCGGGATCAGGTCCGACGGGCGCGCCAGGTGGAAGGCCCCGGAGGCGATGAACAGGATGTGATCCGTGCGCACGGAGCCGTGCTTGGTGGAGACGGTGGTCCCCTCCACCAGGGGCAGCAGGTCCCGCTGGACGCCCTCCCGGGAGACATCGGCCCCGGCCATGCCCTCGGCGCGGCGGGTGACCTTGTCGATCTCGTCGAGGAAGACGATCCCGTTCTGCTCCACCCGCTCGATGGCGCGGAGCTTCAGATCCTCCTCGTTGACCCGCTTGGCCGCCTCCTCGTCGCGCAGGAGCTTCCTGGCATCGCGGATGCGGAGCTTGCGGCGCTTGGTGCGGCCGGAGCCGAGATTCTGGAACAGGCCCTGGAGCTGGCTGGTCATCTCCTCCATGCCGGGCGGGGCCATGATCTCCACCCCCATCGGGCTCGCGGCGACCTGGAGCTCCACCTCCCGGTCGTCCAGCTCACCGGCGCGGAGCTTCTCCCGGAACTTCTCCCGGGTGCCGCTGCTCGTCGTGGCCCGGCTCTCCTCCTCGAAGCTGGAGGGGGGCGGCAGCAGGGCGTCGAGGATGCGCTCCTCGGCGGCCGCCTCGGCCTGGTCGCCGAGCCGCGCCATCTCCTGCTCGCGGAGCATCTTGACCGAGATGTCCGCCAGGTCCCGGATGATGGACTCCACGTCCCGGCCCACGTAGCCCACCTCGGTGAACTTGGTGGCCTCGATCTTGATGAAGGGCGCGTTGGCGAGTCGCGCCAGGCGCCGCGCGATCTCGGTCTTGCCCACGCCGGTGGGGCCGATCATCAGGATGTTCTTGGGCGTGACCTCGGAGCGCAGGGGCTCCTCGATCTGCATGCGCCGCCAGCGGTTGCGCAGCGCAATGGCGACGGCGCGCTTGGCCTCGTCCTGCCCGACGATGTGCTTGTCGAGCTCGGCGACGATCTGTTGGGGGGTGATTTCCGACTTCGCAGGCATGGGGCTCGGGTCCGGTGGGACGGGCCGCCCCCGAGGGGCGGTCATTGACCAGGAAAAGTGCGGGTAGGGAGGGCCTTCCGCAAGTGCCCTGAGGGCCGGGCGTCGGGCCCGGGGCGGTCAGGCGCCCGCCTCCAGCTCCTCGATCACCAGGTTGTGGTTGGTGTAGACGCAGATGTCCGCGGCGATATGGAGTCCGCGCTCCACGATCTCCCGGGCCGGGAGGTCCGTGTTCTCCAGAAGGGCGCGAGCCGCGGCCTGGGCGAAGGCCCCGCCGGAGCCGATGGCCATGAGGTCGTGCTCCGGCTCCACCACGTCGCCGGTGCCGGAGATGATGAGGGAGGTGCCGGCGTCGGCGATGCAGAGCAGGGCCTCCAGCCGGCGCAGCATGCGGTCGGTGCGCCAGTCCTTGGCGAGCTCCACCGCCGAGCGGGTGAGGTGCCCCTGGTGCTTCTCGAGCTTGGCCTCGAAGCGCTCGAAGAGGGTGAAGGCGTCAGCGGTGGCGCCGGCGAAGCCCGCCAGCACGCGGTCCTTGTAGAGCCGGCGCACTTTGCGGGCGTTGCCCTTCATGACCGTCTGGCCCAGCGAGACCTGGCCGTCGCCGCCGATGGCCACCCGGCCATTGCGCCGGACCGAGAGGATGGTGGTGCCGTGGAAGGTCTCCATGGGGGGCTCCGAGGGGATTATGACGGGTCATTCTAACCCGGGGCACGGGGGCCGTCGGCCTGTAGGTCGGACTTCAGTCCGACGGGGCCTTGCGGGCAATGGCGCGGGTCGTGTCGGGCTGAAGCCCGACCTGCCCGTCATTGGCGGCTGCGTCCCGGAGCCGGTCCCGGAGCTTGGTCAGCCGCTTGTGGGAGCCCACCCGCTTGACGGCCATGGCGAGCGCCTTGGGCTCCGCGATCAGGACCACCAGGCGCTGGCCGCGGGTGACGGCGGTGTAGAGCAGGTTGCGCTCCAACAGGGTGTAGTGCTGGACGGCCAGGGGGATGACCACCGCGGGGTACTCGGAGCCCTGGGCCTTGTGGACGGTGGTGGCGTAGGCGAGCGAGAGCTCGTCCAGCTCGCCCGGCTCGTACTCGACGGTTCGGCCGTCGAAGCCCACGCGGACCAGGCCTTCCTCCGGGTCGATGGCGAGGATGCGCCCGATGTCGCCGTTGAAGACCTCCTTGTCGTAGTCGTTGACGAGCTGGATCACCTTGTCGCCGGGGGCGTAGGTCCAGCCGAAGCGCGTGATGCGGGGCTCGGCGCTCGGGTTAAGCCGCTCCTGGAGCGCGACGTTGAGTGCGCGGGCGCCCAGCCCACCCCGGTTCATGGGTGTGAGGACCTGCACCTCGGCGACCGGGTCCAGCCCGAAGCGCTCGGGGATGCGCCGGGTGACGACCCGCAGGAGCCGCTCCTGGACCTGCTCCGGGGCCTCGCAGGGGATGAGATAGAAGTCGCTGGTGCGATCGGAGGGGGCCTTGGGCTCCGGCAGCCGGCCGGCGTTGATCCGGTGGGCGTTGACGATGATCCGTGAGGCCGCCGCCTGGCGGAAGATCTCGGTCAGCCGCACCGTCGGCACGGCCCCCGAGCCGATCAGGTCCGCCAGCACCGCCCCCGGGCCCACCGAGGGGAGCTGGTCCACGTCGCCCACCAGCAGCACCGCCGCGTGGCCCGGGATGGCCCGCAGCAGCTGGTTCATCAGGACCACGTCCACCATGGAGCACTCGTCCACCACCACCAGGTGGGTGTCCAGGGGGGCGTACTGGTCGCGCTTGAAGCCCTGGGTCTGGGGGTCGAACTCCAGGAGCCGGTGGATGGTGCGGGCCTCGCGCCCCGTGGACTCGGAGAGCCGCTTGGCCGCCCGGCCGGTGGGGGCGCAGAGCCGCATCTCGACGCCCCGGGCGTCGAGGATGCGCAGGATTCCGTTGACCACCGTGGTCTTGCCGACACCGGGTCCGCCGGTGATGACGGTGACCTTGCCGTTGACGGCCGCGGCCACCGCCTCCCGCTGGGAGGGTGAGAGCTGGATGCCGGTCTGGCCCTCCACCCAGGGGATGGCCCGCTCGGCGTCGATGGCACCCCAGGGGACCGGGCTCAGCCGCAGCCGGCGCAGGCTCGCGGCGACCCCCTGCTCGGCCCGCTGCAAGGGGGTGAGGAACAGGGCGGGCCGCTCCTCGATCGGCTCCTCGACCAGGTTCTCCAGGGCCAGCTCCGCGCGGATCGCCTGCCCGATGATGGGCGGGGGGATCTCCAGAAGTGCCGCGGCCTGCTCCGCCAGGACCTCCCGGTAGGCGGCACAGTGTCCCTCGGAGGCGATCTCCTGGAGGCAGTGACGCACCCCCGCCTGGGCGCGCATCAGCGAATCCCGTGGGATGCCGACGCGCTCGGCGATGGCGTCCGCGGTCTTGAACCCGATTCCGTGGATGTCCAGGGCCAGCCGATAGGGGTTCTCAGTGACCCGGGCGATGGCCTCCTCCCCATAGGTCTTGTAGATGCGCACCGCCCTGGCGGTGCCCACCCCGTGGGACTGGAGGAAGACCATGATCTCCCGGATGACCTTCTGCTCGGCCCAGGCCTGGGTGACCCGCGCCTTGCGCTTGGGGCCGATGCCGGGCAGGCCGAGGAGGGCGTCCGGGTTGTCCTCGATGATGTCGAAGACCCGCTCGCCGAAGGCCCGCACCAGGGTGCGGGCGAAGTGGGGCCCGATACCCCTGACCATGCCCGAGCCCAGATAGCGCTCGATCCCTTCGAGGGTGGAGGGGGGCACGCAACGCAGGCTATCCGCCTTGAACTGCAGCCCGTGCTGGCGGTCGTTGACCCAGCGGCCCTGGCATTCCAGGAACTCGCCGGGGGTCACGCTGGGGGCGGAGCCGACGACCGTCACCAGGTCCCGCTGGCCCTTCACCTTGACCCGCAGGACGCAGAAGCCGCTCTGCTCGCTGTGGAAGGTGACCCGCTCGATGGAGCCGGAGAGACCCTCGTCAGGGGGGTGGGTCCCGTACGTCGGGCGGGACTGGGACATCAGGGCTCGGCCGTGGGCATCGACACCGCGTCAGTTGGCTCGGGCGTCCATCCCTGGA
>JBAPYD010000533.1:0-2090 GCA_049284555.1 Chromatiaceae bacterium
GAGACCCGGGCGCGCCTGCGGCTCATGGCCCCGGCCGCGGGCCTCAGTGCCTTCCTGAACAACACGCCCGTGGTGGCGATCTTCATTCCCGCGGTCCAGGACTGGGCCAAGCGCAACGGGCTCGAGCTCTCCCGTCTGTTGATCCCCCTCTCCTACGCCACCATCGCGGGCGGGCTCCTGACCCTGATCGGGACCAGCACCAACCTGGTGGTCAACGGGCTGTACCGGGAGCGGCTCGGGGGGCCGGGCCTATCCTTTTTCGAGCCCGCCTGGGTGGGAATCCCCATCACCCTGATGGTCCTCCTGTATCTCCTCACCGTCGGTCACTGGCTGCTTCCTCGCCGTCAATCCGCCGCCGCGAGCTATGAGGACACCCGGGAGTACACCGCCGAGATGCTGGTCGAGCCGGGCAGCCCCCTGATCGGCAAGAGCATCGAGGGGGCGGGGCTGCGTCAGCTGCCCGGACTCTTCCTGATCGAGATCGAGCGCGACGACCGGGTGATGCCCGCGGTCTCCTCGGATGAGGTGCTGCGGGCCAACGACCGGCTGGTCTTCGCGGGCATTCTGGACTCGGTCATGGACCTTCAGAAGCAGCGGGGACTGGTCCCGGCCACCAATCAGGTCTTCAAGCTGGACACGCCCAGGCCCGGGCGCTGCTTCGTGGAGGCCGTGCTCTCGGACAAGTGCCCCCTGATCGGTCTGAACGTGCGGGAGGGGCGCTTTCGCAACCGCTACGACGCGGTGATCATCGCCATCGCCCGCCACGGTCAGCGCGTGGATCGCAAGATCGGCGATATCGAGCTTCGGCCCGGGGACACCCTGCTGCTCGAGACCCGGCCCACGTTCGTCGAGCAGCAGAAGAACTCCCGGGACTTCCTGCTGGTGAGTCGGATCGGCGACCACCACCCGCCCCATCACGAGCGCGCGCCCCTGGCCATCGGGATCACCGCCGCCATGGTGGCGGTGGTCACCCTCGGCTGGCTCTCGATGCTGAAGGCGGCCCTGCTGGCCGCCGGACTCATGATCCTGACCCGGTGCACCACCGGGCGCACCGCCCGCCGGGCGCCGGACTGGCAGGTGCTGGTGGTGATCGCCACCTCCTTCGGCATCGGCGCCGCCCTGGAGAAGACCGGGGCCGCCTCCCTGGTGGCCGGCTGGCTGATCGGGCTGGCCGGCGGTGACCCCTGGGGCACCCTGGCCCTCGTCTTCGTGGCCGCCTCCCTGCTGACGGCGGTCGCGACCAACAACGTGGCGGCGGTCCTGGTCTTCCCCATCGCCGTGCAGGCGGCAAATGCCATCGGGGTCTCCCCCCTGCCCTACCTCGTCACCCTGATGGTCGCCGCCTCCGCCGCCTTCGCCACCCCCATCGGCTATCAGACCAACCTCATGGTCTTCAACGTGGGCGGCTACCGCTTCTCGGACTTCCTGCGTATCGGGGCCCCGCTCACCCTCCTGGTGGGGCTGGTGACGATCCTGGTCGTACCCCTGGTGTGGCGGTTCTAGCCCAGGCGGGGCGCACTAACAGATTGGGAAAGAATCCATTGTAGGTCGGACTGAGGTACGAAGCCCGACGATGCCGTCGAGGTAGCCGCTTGATCGTACGGCCTCCTGCGTCGGCCCGACCCACTTTGAATGGATTGGCTGGCCGCCTTGCCCGGATATCTGTTGGTCCCCGTTCCTCAGCGCGGGTCGGCGAGAACACCCTCTCCCAGTCCGCGCAGGGTCTCCAGGGCCGCCGGGAAGTCCAGCGCCTCGATCTGACGCAGCAGCTCCCTGGCCTCCCCGGGGCCTTCCGCGTCGACCCAGCCCTCCAGCCAGGGCACGTGCTCCAGGGCGCGGGTGTTTCCCGCCTCGAGCAGCGCCTCCAGCTCATGCAGACGCTGGCTCCGTTGCGCGCACCCTGGCTCCCAGCCCCCCGCGGATAGCACTTTCGGTGCCGGAGTCTCGAGCCCCGCGACGACGGCCAGGGCAGACTCCGCCGTAGCAAAGAAGCCGGCACGCGAACCGGTATCGACGGGGCCGTCGTCCGCCAGCGCCACCTCCAGCCGCCCGGCCGCCTCGCAAAGCGCCTCCGCTCCCAACGCCCCGGC
>JBAPYD010000534.1:0-4808 GCA_049284555.1 Chromatiaceae bacterium
GCTCAGACCAGCGCTCCGATGGCACGGCCTCCGGCCCGCTGCCGACGATCCGCTCCGCCTTTCGATTCCACAAGACGAAACGTCCATCCAGATCCACGACGACCACCCCGTCGGCGACACCGTCCAGGATGAGCCGCTCGAGCTCATGCTCACGGGCGAGCTCCGCGGTGCGCGCCTCGACCCGCCGCTCCAGGTCCAGATTGAGGGCAGCCAGCTGCCCCTCACGCCGCTCCACCTCCTCCGCCATGTGGCGAAAGGCACGCACCAGACTGCCGACCTCGCTGCTGTCGGCAGGCGGTAGCTCCCTGCTGAAGTCACCGCGGGCGATCGCCTCCGACGCGCCGGCCAAGGCGCTCAGGGGCCGGGTCTGGCGCCGCAGCAGGACCCCGACCATGAGGATCGCCAGGACCACCAGGCCCAGGGCCGCGAGCAGACTCGCCCGACGCAGCACATCCAGTGTGCCCTCGGGCTTGGGCTCCGTCAGGAGGAAGATCAGGCGACGGTCCGGGTCACCGGGGTCCCAGGAGCGCGTGGCCACATAGGTCAGGTACGCCCCATCCACCCCCGGCACCTGACTGAAGGTGCCCCCCTGGGAACCGGGGAGAATGGACGGAACCGCCGTCCCCCCAAGAGCCAGCCTGGGCGGCGACGCGGACACCAGCAACGGGGCGCCCCGTTCGTCGATGATCGAGAGGTTGGCCGCGCCCCCGAGGGGAGACCTTATTGTCTCGATCGTCGGGGCCAGGTCCACGCGCGCCAGGAGCACCCCGGCGAGCTTCCCATCCGCGCCCGCAATCGCTGTCGTGGCAGCGAGAATCAGGCCAGACGGACGCTCGGTCCCTTCTCCATCGGCGTCCACCTCCCGCCATGCGAGTGACACCACCCCCGGTCGCGCCCGGGACACCGCCCGGGGGTCCAGACCAACGATCGCCTCGTACCCAACCTGTGACTGAAGACCGGCGGGACCCCCTGGGCCCCACTCGACCCCGACCAGCGCCCCGGGAGCGTCGTTCTGGAGCTCATCGAGCCGGACATCCAGCAGCTCGGGTCTGCTCCCGGCAAAGGCGAGCAAGGCCTGTCGCACGCGTGCCACCCACTCGGCGCGAATGGACTCCACGGGAACGTCCGGAGCGGCCCCGCTCCGGGTGGGACGCGTGTCCGGTACCGGCGGCAGCATCCGCGCGAGGAGCTGGAGGTCTCCGACCCACTGTCTGAGCCGAAGGGCGACGACGCCGGCAACCAGCTCTCCCTCGAGTTGGAGCCGCGCCCGGTCACGCTCCGCCAAGGCCGCGGCACGCCCGCGATCGGAAAGGTAGCCGACCCCCGCGGCAGTGCCGACGAGCAGGGCGGCGAAGACAAGGGCCAGCCGAAGACTCAGCGAGCCCCAGGGGCTCCGACTAGACCGTGGCGGACCGCTCATTCAGGGAGCTCAAAAGGAGCCGGTCTCAGCGGAGCTCCGGCTGGCGGGTCCTGGTGGGATACGCCCAGGGAATCAGCTTGGCCGGGGGGTACAACGGCGCCGGCCCGGAGGAAGCCTGCACCACCTCGGGGCTCAATCCGAGGCGACCAGCGAATCCCCCGGCCGCGGCGATGATTCAGGGCTGGGGCCGATAGCCCGGGATGCGGCTGACCACCTCGGTCTCGTCCCCACGGAACACCACCGTGGTTCCGAGCTCCCTGAGGCGCCGATGGAGCATGTGCAGCAGCGCGACCCCCGAGTCGAAGACCCGCTCCACATGGGAGAGGTCGATGACACAGCACTTGAGTGACGCCGGAAGGCGCGTGCAGATCTCGCAGATGGACTGGGAAAGGGTAAGGTCCAGGTTACCGATGAAGCTCAGGTCGAGACGGTTCTCCCGTTCGATATAGGCGGTACGCAGCGGCATCTTGGAGTCATCCACAGATCGGTCTCGCTCGGGCCGGGCGCCGACTCCAGCTAACACCAGGATGGCAGCGCTGGGCAGAGCATCAGAAGATTAGAGGGTACTTGACCCGCTCGGAGACCACCATTCGGGGGAGCCGCAGAGGCATCCGTAGAACTACGTAGCCCCGGACTCCCGGGCGCCGCTGATCCAGGGATCCCGAGGGCGGGAGTCCAGGGAAGTGCTGACCTTTCACGCTTCCCGCCCGGGCCAAGGAGGACTCGCGCGTCTCGGGACGCGAGCCGATCGTATGCCAGGAAGGCATTCGATCGGCATCTCCCTAGGCACCCCGCTCGGGTCCCCCGCCGGCGATCGACTCCACCGCCTCGCACAGGAAGTGCCCCAGCATCAGGTGGATCTCCTGGATCCGGGGCGTCTCGCCGCTCGGCACCGCCAGCACGATCTCCGCCTGGTCGGCGAGGTCCAGACCGCGCACCCCGGTGATGAGCACCCGGAGCAGACGCCGCTCGGCAGCGACCTCCAGGGCCCGGGTGACGTTGGGGGAGCGGCCGCTGGTGGACAGGGCCCAGAGGACGTCGCCGGGTCTCGCCAAGGCGACCAGCTGGCGGGCGAAGACCTCGGAGAAGGAGAAGTCGTTGGCGACGGCGGTCGCCGCGGCGGTGTCGAAGCCCAGGGCGACGGCGGGCAACGGCCGCCGCCCCTTGTCCAGAAACGGGCCGATCAGCTCGCCGCTGAGGTGGGTCGCCTCGCCGGCGCTCCCGCCATTGCCGCAGATGAAGAGGGTCCCGCCGGTCTGGATCGCCGCCGCGGTCTCGGCTGCGGCGCGACTGGTCTCGGCGAGCAGGCGCTGATCGTGCCGCACCCGCTCCAACAGGGCCGCCGCGGCGTCCAGGCGTTTGGCGAGCAGCTCGCCCAGATCCGATGGAGCCTTCATGGGTACCGTGCCTCTATCCGGGCCCGCCCGGTGCGATCAGTTGTGTCCGCGGCAGGTGACGCGGCCATCCTGGCACTTCCCGCCCTCCTCCGCCATGCGACGCTCCAGCTCGGCCTGCCGGCGGGCCTCCCAGACCTGCCGTCGATTCTCGATCCGCTCCTCCCAGGTGTTGGCCACCTCCTCGATGGTACGCTCACCGAATAGCACCTGACGCAGGAACCGGTAGCCGAAGGACAGAATGGCCTCGTCGTCCCCCTCCAGCTGCGCATAGAGGTCGTCCGGGAGAACATAGGTGCGCCGGAAGCCGTCGCTCAGGACGAAGTGGCGAAAGTTGTCGACGTCGTAGGAGGCCATGAAAAAGAGCTTCAGGCTCACCTGGGGCGGCTTGCCCACGGCAGGGCCGGCGGACCTCTTCTTGAGGATGAGCTGGTACCACTCCCGATTGCGCTCGTCATACTCGGCGCAGCCCTGCTCCGCGCGGAAGTCCCCGATGGGGATCTGCCGGTCCTCCTCGTGACCCTTGCAATGGTCCTCCTTCACCAGCGCGTAGCGCTCCTCGGCCTGGGAGGACCCCTTGTCCCGCAGCGCGAGCAGGGCCACCGGATAGTAGCGGCACACCGTGGGGCGATCCACGTAGACCCCGCAGCCCGCCTCACCATTGAGCTGAAGGCAGGTCCCGTCGTCCTGGGTCCTGAGCTTCACCCCCGGAAGCCCGTCCTGGTCCATCTGGAAGGGGACCGTGTACTGATTGAGGAGCTCCGAGGAGCTCAGCCCGAGGCGGCGCTTGAGGCGCAGGATGTCGTAGGGGGCCAGCGTAACGTCCGCCTGCCTGCAGCAGGCGTTGAAGCAGGAAATGCCCTTGTAGCAGCGGAAGCGGATCTGGGTGTCCGCGGAGAGGGCCGCCGGGACGTTCTGGCTCTTGAAGGGTCTGTCGAATGGAGGGTCGGTCATGGATCTGGCGGAAGGGGCGCAGTGGATTTCGCAAGCACGCGTTGTAGCCCTAATCCCCTGGACACGCGAAGGTCCAGGAACCCGAGACGCCTCTGTCCCGAAGGGGCCGCCCCGCCGTTCCCGCATCGGGCCGAGGCTCGCCCGGGTAGAGCGATTCAGTCTTTTACCCCAGATCGCGACCCCGATCCAGGCACACTGGATCCCGGGACGGACGGGAGACCGGGGCTCCTTCCCGTGCGCGGTCGGTCTTGCGGGCTGAATCGCCTCAACAGCGGTCCTGTTCGAGGACTGTGCCCGCGGTGCCGCCGTTCAGATCCACCGCGATAAACCGGAACTGCTACAAGGCCGCCTCCAGGTCCTCGACGATCTGCTGGGCGATCACCTCCCGGCCAGGAGGAAGCCAGCCAGGCGGCCAGGGTCTCGGGGCGGTGAAGGGCAAAGACGTGGCGGGCCAGGGGCTCGGGGTCGCGCCCTTTGGTGAAGCGCGTATCCACGCCCGTGGACGCGTGGAAGTTGGCGTTCGGGAGATCCTGGACGGCCCAACCGGCAGCTGTAAGCAGCCGGTCGATCTCCAGCAGGGCGCGCTGCTCGGGTTTCTGCGCCTCGTTCTCCACACCGTTTCCCAGGCTGGCCGAAGGGGACCGGTCAAGGCTCATGTATGCGACCGGACCCAACAACCAAGCGGGTCGCTACGAGCGGACGCCGCGCTGAGTCGCCGCCCGGCCGCGCCGACGATCCGACCCTGCCGCGGCTGTTGGGTTACTTAGTCGTTCTCCATTCCGACTTTGTTCAGCCAGGGCCGCGAGTCGCATCGGATGCGAAGCCGGCCACCGCAAGGATCGGTCGGTCCCGGATATCCGCACTCGTTTGATGCAACGGCCTGCGCACGGCACACGGATGTGCCGCCATTTTCAAGGTATTAAAAGTGAAGAACACGCAAGATCGGCATCTTGCGTGTCCGTGTTGAAAAATGCCCCGAATGGGCACTCTTCAACGGCCTGGTACGGGGATCGAAGGGCTCGAGCAGCCCTACAATCCCC
>JBAPYD010000535.1:0-2119 GCA_049284555.1 Chromatiaceae bacterium
CCCTGATCGCCAACCGCCAGGCATGGGAGGAGGCGGTCTTCGAGGACACCGCCACGGCCCCGGCGATCTATCCCCAGCCGTTGGTCCTGGCCTAGACCGACGAGGTGTGCCGTCGCCGGGCGAGGCGTCGAAGGACCTCGGCGATTTCGGGCTCGTCGATCGCGTCGGCCACAGTGAGCAGGTGATCGGCGACCGCGGCACTCATCCGCGCTCCGCCGCGGCCAGGGACCGATCCGCCGAGGCGGCGCCCGACGAGACCTTTGCCCGGGGGCTGGACGCGCATCTTGATCGCCGTGATGCCGACCGGCGCGAGCGCGGACAGAAGGCACGGAAGTCGGTAGCGCAATCGAGTCGCCCAGACCGCGGACTCGACCGTGAGGGCCAGCAACCCGTCCTGGCGGGTCGCTCCCAGGCAATGGGCACGCTCACCCACCGGCAGCAGGGCACGCACCTCCCCGAGGAGCCCGTCCTGTCGACGCTGTCGATCGATCTGCTCCGCGACGGGCCCCAAGGACCGCAGCAGATCCAGTACGTGGGATCGACCTGCTCGCATGGCAAACTGACCTCAGATGATGGGTCCCGGAACGTCACGCCCGCGCTCGACCGGGAGCGGCTCGTGGGAGCCGGCGCCGATCCGCTCGGCCCGATCCCGTCTGCACGTCACGAAGTAGTTGATCCAGCTCAAGCTTCAGACATGGCGGCGGTTGAGCACAACCCCAGTGTCTGTACTATTTACCCGGCCTTACGCCGACCAGACCAATAGACGAAAGCGAAAGATGCACCACCTCGACCGAAGAAAGAACGTCCGCGGACATGCCGCCGTAGCACTCTTAACCGTACTTCTTTTCGCTAGTGCCGGGGGGGGAATCGGATTCTGGATTGGCCGCTACGTGGATTTGCCCCAGATCGCCGTCGCCCCCATCGATCCCACCCCCATTACTCCCAGCCCACTCCATGTGGGCGATGTCGCCGACCAACCCGAGACCCCCGCCCTTGATGCCCTGACCGCCCGAATGGGCGACATGCAGGCAGAGCTGATGCGACTCAACGCCCTCGGCGAGCGTCTGGTCCAGATGTCCGGACTCAACCCCGAGGAATTCGATTTTCGATCCCCCCCACCCCAGGGCGGACCTGACGAGGGCTCCCCCGTCCAGGACTACACCATCCAGGAGATCGCGAGCGAGCTGGGCAGTGTGGTCAGCCTGCTCAAGGACCGCAAGCGCAAGCTAGAGATTCTTGAAGAGGCGATCATGGAGAAGGATCTCACGGCCCAATCGCTGCCGTCCGGCTGGCCGGTGCGAGCGGGCTACATCACCTCCAACTACGGGATGCGGGTTCACCCGACCAAGCGGCGCCGGATCTTCCATGAGGGGATCGATTTCGCCGCCCCAAGGGGAACCCCGATCGTAGCGGTGGCCGACGGCGTGGTCGTCTTCAGCGGCAAGCGCGGCGGGTACGGCCGGGTCGTTGACGTCCGACATGTGGACGGCTTGGTGACGCGGTACGCCCACAACCAGTCCAACCTCGTCCAGGAGGGGCAACGGGTGCGCCAGGGCCAGAAGATTGCCACCGTCGGCTCCTCGGGAACCGCCACGGGGCCCCATGTGCACTTCGAGGTGCTGAAGAACGGCCAGCACCAGAACCCCATCCGCTATGCCGGGCGCACGCCACCGCGCAGCGCCACGATAGCCGCTGACATCGCTGGCTCCGGCAAGTCCGGCTGACCCGAGCTCGCTGGATCGCTCCGGGGCGGTCCAACGCGAAGCGACCCGGGTCCCCCGGACCCCAGCCATCGGAGATCGCCCGCCCCACGGCGGGCGATTTTTTTCGCCGACGAGGCGGCCGCCCGCGACCAGCAGCCGCCGAGACGCGGCGACCATGCATCCTCCGGCGCGCTCTCTGCCCCGCGGACCAGCGTGTCCGTCCCAGTTCCGGTATCATTTCGTCATTTTTTCCGAACCCCAATCCCTCCAATGCTCAGCAACGTGCTCAAAAAGGTCTTCGGCAGCCGCAACGAGCGGCTGGTCAAGAAGCTGCTCAAGTCGGTCTCCCGCATCAATGCGCTCGAGGCCGAGATCGAGCAGCTGAATGACACGTCCCTCGCCGCCAAGACCGCCGA
>JBAPYD010000536.1:0-11737 GCA_049284555.1 Chromatiaceae bacterium
GTCCTCGTCGGCCCAGGTGTAGGAGGCGAAGGGTGAGATATACCAGCGGTCGTCGAAGCTGGGCCCGGTCTGATAGGCACCCCCCTCCATGGTCTGAGCAACGGAAACGAGCGGGCTTGCGAGCAACAGGGCCGACAAGGCGCTTAGAGCTGTGGTCTTCATAGGGCGCTCCCCCGAAACAAGAAGTTACTATAGCCATCCACCGGCCCGTCCCCCCAATGTTCAGCCCGGCGACTGTAAAAATAGCACATGTATCGCGATAGCAAAAAAGTTCCTTGCGCAATGAGCGTCGTTTCCGTACGCGAATCCCGCGTCGCCCCGAGATGCTTTCGACATGCATGTTGCATAACCGCGACACTTCGGCGCTGACCCCTCGGCAAAGCGGCCGCCTCGGGAAGGTGCGGTCATCCCGGCCAGGGTGCTAGCATTGCGGGCTCGCCGGAGGGGCCACGTGGGCCTGGGGAGATGCTGATCAAATGCCATCCTGGCATTCGATCAGCTCGCGCTTGGAGAGGCGCGGCGCTCCAAGCGCTCCATTTTCAGTGGCTTATCGCCACAGAAAATGCCGGGCGACCCCTCGCCCGGACGGGAAGCGCGATAAATCAGCGCTGCCCTATCACGCTGCCGGAGGTCTGAACCATGTACGCCACCCCCCAAACCGACGACGGCTGGATCACGGCGGTACACGGGCGCGAGGGCGAGGCCCTGGTGGTCGAGGCCCGCTTCGCCCTGCCCGTGCACTTTCGCAGTCTGGTGCGCGGGCGGGAATCGGAGCTGGTGTTCGCGGCCCGAAGTCGGTTGGCCCGCCTCGGGATCAACATCACCCCCCTCGACGAGCCCGAATTCAACGGCCGCTATTGCGACCTGCGGCTCTCCGCGGTGGCCGCCATCCGCGCCTATGGCATGGCGGAGCACCTGGAGCGGCTCGCGGTACCGGGCTTGCAGGTCGGGCGCCTGGTGCTCTGCCCGCGGGACGACCGGCTGGGGTCCAACGAGATCCACCGACTCATCCGTGAGAACGAGATCCAGGTACCGGCCGGTTTCTCCCTGGACGCCCACGGATATCTGATCCTGCGCCCCCAGCAGCAAATCTTCCGCTTCTCCCATCAACTGAGCCCGCAAGAGGTCACCGCCATCGCCAACCATGCAGACGGCAAGGACCTGCTCAACCGGCTGCAGGTGAGGGAGCAAGTGGATAACATCGAGCTGCCCCCCAACGATGGTCTGGTGACCGCCTGCTCCATGTTCCTGCATCGACACTATGTCGTGCTTCAGAACCTGGACGACTCTCTCGGATTCCACCTGCAGGCCACGGTGCTGGACCCTATCTCCACCCGCGGCACCAATATCTATCTGGAGTTCATCAACCGCTCCGGCCAGTTGATCGTCAACCCGACCGTCGCCGCCACGGTTCACGAGGCGATCCGCTTGGAGCCCGAGCGCCGCTATTGGCACGGCAGTCCGAGGGCCCTCGATATCGAAGGCACCACGGAGTGCGAGCGCCTCGCCCAGGTATTCGACCGCCTCGAGGGCTCGCCCGTGCTGGGGCGCTATGCCCACCGTCTGATGGCCGCCACCACGCGGCCCCAGCACCTCCTGACCGGCGCGGACCCGGAGCATGTCTGGGCCCGCCCGGACACCCCGGTGAGCCCCGGCGCCACGACCGACCTGGTCTCGCAGGGACCCGGGGAGTCCCCGGGAGCCGACCCGGAAGCCCGGGGCGGGACCCACATCCTCGGGGACCTGCCGGACGGGGCGGGAGCCACGCTCTTTCTCGGCTATTTTCCCAACCTGATCGAGCACACGGAGATCTGCGCCGCCGCCCTGAGGCGAAAGGTGGCGCGGATCGTGTTTCGTCGCGCCTCCTTCGAGCACGGGGTCTTCCTGTCGGACCGGGACCATGGACGGCTGGCGGACTACGAAGGGCTGGGGGTCGAGGTGTTCTGGTGCAACGAGGCCCGGGGACACGTGGTGCGGCATGTCTTCCGAGGCTTGCGCGGCTACTTCACGTCACCGGACATGGTGGACCGATTCCGCTCCACCCTGGTCTTCGCCATCTATGGATCCATCAAGCCGCTCAGCGAGCCCGAGATCGCCTGCACCCAGCGCTTGATCGAAAACCTGAGGGGCCTGTTCGGAAGCGACATCGGAATCCTCACCGGTGGGGGCCCGGGCGCCATGCAGCAGGTCACCAACACGGCGCACCGACTTGGGCTCATGGTGGGCTCCAGCTTCATCGAGACGGAGACTCAAGAGACCAACAAGTCCGCGGATTTCTACCAAACCTTCCAGGCGCGCAGCCGCCAGTCGCGCCAGCGCTGGTTCGAGATCGCGAGCTTCCACATCTTCCTGGTGGGTGGCGTGGGAACCCTGGAGGAGATCGGTTTGACCCTCACCGACATGAAGCTCGGGGTGATCGAGGCGGGTCCCGTGGTCTTCCTGGACAGCTCCGGCGGGGACTTCTACTGGGAAGGGCTGCGCTCCCAGCTCGATCGGATGGTACGCCAGGGACGAACGCCCCACTGGCTCATCGAGAACATCCTGATGACGTCGGACCCGGACGAGGTGCCGCGTTTTTACAAGAAGGCCCTGCGCTTGGGCTGAGGAACACCGCACCGCATTCGGACGCGGAAGGCTCGCCCCTATTGTCCCGGGTCCCGCAAACCCGGAGAATCAAGGCATGTCCCGCGGGGCCCTCTCGTCCCGGCGAATCCGACGCGAGCACGCGCCCAAGCCCTGACACACCCGTGGCCACACAGATCGTTTACGAGCACCCACTCAACGAGCGTATCCGAACCTTCCTTCGGCTCGAGCACCTCTTCGAAAAGATCGACTTCTTTGCGCCCCAGTACGACCCTTGGGCGACTCGGGTCACGGTGGAGGCCCTGTTGGACGCCGCCTCGATTACGGCCCGGGCGGACATCAAGGGCGAGATCATCAAGGAGCTGGAACGGAATATCGCCACACTCAACCGCCTGGCGAGTCAGCCCGGTGTGGACCCCCAGGCGCTTGAGCATGTCCTGACCCAGCTGCGCGAAGCGTCTACCGCCATCCAGGGCATTGCGGGACCCATCGGCCAGACGGCGCGTGAGGACGAGCTTCTCAAGGCAGTCAGTCAGCGTAGCAGTCTGCCAGGGGGGGCCTGCAGCTTCGACCTTCCCCAGTATCACCACTGGCTGATCCAGTCTCCGGATCGCCGGCAGTCCCGACTGGAGCATTGGCTGCGTGACCTGCGACCCGCCCAGCTTGCGATCAGACTGATGCTGTCCCTCGCCCGCAGCAGCGCCAACCCGCGGGACGTGATCGCCGAGCGGGGGTTCTTCCAGGAGGCCCTTGACCCGCAGGCGCCGGCTCAGCTGGTGCGCATTGGCTTGAACGGCACAAACGGCCTCTATCCCGAGGTCAGCGGACACAGGACGCGTTACAGCATCCGCTTTCTGAGCCCCGAATCCCGGGGACGTCCGGCTCCGGTGACCGAGGACCTCCCCTTCCGGCTCACCTGTTGCGTGTGGTGATCGAGGGCGATATGCCGAAAACCGTCGCCTGTCCCCATTGCGGACAACCGGTCCCCTGGGGAGACGAGTCCCCCTACCGGCCCTTCTGCAGCGAGCGGTGCCGCTTGATCGACCTGGGGGGCTGGCTGGACGAGAGCTACCGGATCCCGCCCGACGGGGACGCCCCGGGCGAGGATGCGCCGCCGTCCGATCCCCGGTCCCAGGGAGGGGGTGACGGGGAGCGGGGCCAGCCCCACTAGGCCGCCGAGAGGGCAAGCACGCGGCGCAGTACTTCAGGAGTCGCGCCTCTCGAGGCGCAAGCTGATCGAAACCCCGCGTGGCACCCGCGTCATTGGGGCCAGGCCCCGGCGGCTCGGCTCGAGCTTCACGCCACCAAGCGCAACCGCTAAGGAATCACCGATGACCGAGCTCCCCTTGTTGTTGAAGGCCCTGATCCTGGGAATCGTCGAGGGAGTCACCGAGTTCCTACCCGTTTCGTCAACCGGTCACCTCATCATCGTCGGCAGTCTGCTGGGCTACACGGACGAGCAGAGCAAGGTGTTCAAGATCGTGATCCAACTGGCCGCCATCCTCGCGGTCTGCTGGCTGTATCGCGGGCGCATCCTGCGTGTCGCGGCCCGAATGTGGTCGCCGGGGCCCGAGCAGCGGTTCGCCCTCAACATCCTCGTTGCCTTCCTGCCCGCCATGGTGCTCGGCGTCCTCTTCCATTCCAGCATCAAGACGTACCTGTTCAATCCGCTGACGGTGGCGGGTGCCTTGATCGTCGGCGGTTTGGTCATCCTTTTCATCGAGCGGCACCCGGTCCGGGTGCGCTTCGAGACCGTGGACGACATCACATGGAGGCAGGCCCTTCAGGTCGGCTTCGCCCAGACCCTGGCCATGTTTCCGGGGGTGTCGCGGGCCGGCGCGACCATCATGGGGGGCCTGGTGTTCGGCCTATCCCGTCGGGCCGCCACCGAGATGTCCTTCTTCCTCGCCATCCCCACCATGCTGGCGGCCACCGTCTACGACGTCTACAAGTCCAGCGACCTGCTCAGCTCCGCCGACCTTCCCGTGTTCGCGATGGGGTTCGCGGCGGCATTCGTAGCCGCCATGCTCACCGTCAAGGCGCTGCTGAGCTACGTCTCCAACCACAGCTTCGAGGTCTTCGCCTGGTACCGGATTGCGTTCGGACTTCTCGTGCTGGCCACGGCCTACACGGGAATGGTGACTTGGGCCTAGGTCGGCACGACCCTGCGGGCCGAGGATGGCCCGCGAGCTGATCGAGGCCAGGACGGCAATTCAGAGAGCCGCGTCGTCTCAGAGATGCCGCCGGGAGATCTCGTCCAGGAGGCCTTGGGCGGCGGCCTCGACCATGTCGAAAACCTGCTCGAAGCCCTGGTGACCCCCGTAATAGGGGTCGGGAACCTCGCGGCGCCTCAGCTCGGGCGCGAAGTCCATAAGCAGCATCAGCTTGTCCTTCATCCCCGGCGGACAGATGCGGGCGAGCCCGCGATAGTTGTCCTCGTCCATCGCGAGGATGTAGTCGTAGTAGCGGAAGTCCCCGACCTCGGCACGCCGGGCCCTCAGGTCGCCGATATCCACCCCGCGGCCGCGTGCCGTCTCCAGGGCCCGATCGTCCGGCGGCGACCCGACGTGATAGCCGTGGGTTCCGGCGGAGTCGATCTCGATCAAGGGCTCCAGCCCCGCCTGGCGTACCAGGTGTCGGAAGATTCCATGGGCGGTTGGCGACCTACAGATGTTGCCCATGCACACAAAGAGGACCTTGACCTTCGCGGATTCACTCATCGCGGTGAACTGGACATTGAAGCGGGTGAGCTTGGTGAGATGATACCAGCGGCCCCGGGGGCGGACGCCAGCGCCGCGGGAGCCGGTTGGGGCCGCTAGGGAAAGGGGGACCGTCCCCGTGGAGATCCGTGGATACGCCGATCCAACCGGCGGCGCAGCTCCAGCGCATCCCGCGCGCGTTGCTGCTCAAGCAGTCGACCTTGCAGTCGGGCCTCCGGGCTCGGCCCTCGAGCCGCCCCTCCATCCGACCTCCGTTCCTGCCGATCCAGGATGCGCAGTTCCCGTTCCTCCGTCTGGAGTCGTTCCCGGTAACGGGCCCGCTCCTGCTGCTCGATCACCTGAAGCCGTCGAGATTCCGAAGGGCTCAGGGGAGCTGAGAGTTCCCGGGTCGCACGCTGTCGCGACTCAAGCCGAAGCCAGCCCTCCGCCGCACGTTGCCTCTGGGACCCGGAGGCCCGCACCGCGGCCGTAGGCCCCTCGGCATGGAGATCGAGGGGGAATGCTCCCCCAAGAACTGTTGCGCCAATCACGCACAACGTGGCTTTTTCCCTCCAGCCATGCCTCGTCCTGGTGCGTGTCTGGGAAAAATGCGTCCGTCTGCGTGCAAGCCCGGCGGCAATCTGTCCAGCGCATTCGGGGAAGGACCACATAACGCTTTGAAAGAAGGGGCCTAGGAAACTTTGGCATCGGAACTGCTAGAAGACGAGTGAGACGGAACATGTTCTCTGCCGTTTCCGTTCTCTGACCTCCTCAGTGGTGATTCGCCCCGCGACAGCGGGGTTTTTTTTGCCCATCGCAGGTCTTCCAAACCCTAGGGACCGCCCCGCCTAGGAGGTGGTTCCCCCGGGGGCAACGCCCGGGGACTCGTCCGCGATCTCGGTGATGAAGCGCGGGGGAACCTGGATTGTGCGCTTGACGGCACAAAGCTCCATCGCTCGCAAGATGCCCTCGCGATATCGCTCGGGGAAGCCGGGCGGGAGCGTGAGTCGCAGCAGCGCCATGGCGGCGGCGGGATCGGACTGATTCCCCTGCCATTCCAAGGCGAGCGACAGGCCATCGGTGGGGATCTTCCGGGTCTGACAGAACTTGAGCGCATAGATCCCGGCGCAGGTCGCGATCGAAGAGAGGAACAGGTCGTAGGGCTGGGGCGCGCTCGCGTCACCACCTTGCTCGTGTGACTGATCGGTGGCGATGGTGAACCCCCGCACCCGCGCATCCACCCGCTGTCCCCCTGGGAAGCCGACCTCGATGCGTTCAACGCTGCTCATGTCACTGCTCCTGCTGCGGTCAATCGACGAACCTACGGCCGATCCCCAAGCTCGCCGAATCTTAGGATGCAGGGCCCCGAGACGTCACGTCCTTGAGCCCAGCGCGTCAATCGTTACCCTTGTTGAGCATCTGCATGGGGTTTGGCATTTTTTTCATCATATTCATCGGGTTAAAGCCGCTGCCGCCACGATCAGAGCCCCCATCCCGCCGCTCGTCCGGATAGTCGCCGTAGGGTCCCGGTCCATAGCCCGAGTATCCGCCTGGACCGCCGTAGCCTGGACCATATCCGCCGGGACCTCCGTACCCTCGCTCGCCGTAGCCGTAAGCTGGACCCCCGTATCCGGGCCCCGGGCCATAGCCGCCTTGGGGCGCACCACCGGCTGGCGGATAGCCGTAGCCCCCTGCGGATCCTGGCCCATAGCCGGAGCCGTAGCCCGGCGGGCTGCCTGCCCCGCCGTATCCGGGACCCTGGCCCATTCCAGGCCCAGCACCATAGGCCGGTCCCGAATAATCCGGCACGTTGTAGCCTCCCCCGCCGGGCCCCTGCTGACCATAGGCGGGACCCGAGTAGCCCGGCATCTGATAACCGCCGGGACCCCCACCGAAACCCGCCGCCGAGGCACCGAGGCCAACCGACGCGAGCGCTGCGAGCAAGGCTCCCGCACACATGGATTGCATAAACATGACTCCTCTGTCACTCACTCTGGGTGTGGCACGGCGACCCCGGCGCCCCGGACGCCGTCGAAGCGAGTCGCGCGGCCCACGGGGGAGAGTGCCAAGCCGATTTCGGTCACTACTTGGACCGCGTGGCATGGTACTCGCAATCAGATGCCCCAGCACGCACTTAGGGAAGTACCGACTCTTTGCGGTTCCCACGCGGGCGAAGCCTGTGCTCCGAGCAGCACGGGACAGCGTGTTAGCGCGGCGGATCCCGGCCCGAGGCTCGCACGTCCAGGGACCCTGAGCTGATCCGATGCCCGGACGGCATTCGTTCAGCGGCTTTCGGCGTGGAAGCCTGTCGACCCAACACCCCGAGGGCTTCCGGTGCTCTGTCCCGAACTGAACGATCGACTGACTGGACTCCTTGGGCGAACCTGGCGCCGCCAAGGCCACTACTGGCGGATCATCGACCTGCTGCCCGAGGCGGGGCTGCTGGTGCTGGAGTCGGCCGATGGGCTGCCCGCGATCCAGCTCGACCAGTTCGGGCGCGCCTCCCACCGGGCAAACGAGCTTCGCCAGATTCCGCTGTTCGACGCCGGGGGCACACTCTCGAACGAGCTCCAGGCGCTGCTGGGGGACCTTGGCCTCCCGGCGGAGGACTTGAGCACCGCGGCGCCCCAAGTCATCGCGCCAGCAGGGCCGCTACCCGAGAGAGATCCCGGGTAGTGTCGATCCCTGGGCCGGGCCTCTCGCTGGCCACCCCAACATGAATGCGCTCCCCGTGCCACAGCACCCTCAGCTGCTCCAGGGACTCCGCCAGCTCCAGGGGCGACCGCCTCCATCCCACGTAACGCTGCAGAAAGCCTGCCCGGTAGCCGTAGAGCCCGATATGGCGCAGGAAGGGCACCGACGCCGCCAGGGTCGCACCCTTGCCCAGGAACTCGTCGCGATGCCAGGGGATCGGGGCCCGGGAAAAATAGAGGGCGAAGCCTGCTGCGTCGGTCACCACCTTGACCACGTGGGGGTCGAACAGCGTCTCGGCCTCGGTGATGGGGTAGGCCAACGTGGCCACGCCGACGCCGGGGCGCTCGGCGAGATCCGAGGCCACCTGGTCGATCAGGGCCGGGGGCATAGTCGGCTCGTCCCCCTGTAGGTTGACCACGATCGTCGCCTCTTCCCAGCCGCGCGCCTCGATCACCTCGGCGACACGATCTGACCCGCTGCCGTGGTCCGCTCGGGTCATCACGACCTCGGCCCCGAAGGCGGCGCAAGCGTCCAGGATACGACGGTCGTCGGTGGCCACGATCACCTCCTCCGCGCTGCTTCGCCGGGCTTGCTCCACCACATGCTGGATCATGGGCTTGCCCGCCAGTGGCAGCAGGGGCTTACCAGGCAACCTGGTGGAGCCGTAGCGCGCCGGGATCACGACCTTGAACCCGCCAGGCCCTTGCGCGTGGGACGCCGAGCCAACGGGGGGGGTGACATCGCTCAAGGCTTGGGAACCTCCTCATCGGCGGCCAGCTCTCGGGCCTCCTCCTCCAGCATGACGGGGATATCGTCGCGGATCGGATAGGCCAGGCGGTCACCTCGGCAGATCAGCTCCTGGGCCGCCTTGTCGTAGACAAGGGGACCCTTGCAGAGGGGACAGACCAAGATATCCAGCAGCTTCTTGTCCATGGGTCAGACCTTTGGGATGGAAAGGGAGTCGAGCCGAGCAACCAGGATGTCGGCAAGGGCCGAATCCGGCACGGCACGCACCGGGCAATACCAATGATTGCGGGCGCCAAACTTAGCGCACTTCACCGCGTCTTTCTCGGTCATCAGCACCGGTCCCGGCGGCCAGGCCGCCAGGTCCTTGAGGGTGAAGGCGTGATGGTCCGCATAGGGCCACTCCTCGACCAGCATGCCATAGGCGCGCAACAGGGCGAAGAATCGGCCCGGGTTCCCGATGCCCGCGACCGCCGTGACCCGAAGGCCCCGGAATGTGCTCAAAGGGCGAGTCTCTCCGGGGTCCAGCAGGCTCACGGCCGAACCGGGCTCCAAGGTGAAGCCGTAGCCTCCCCCCCCGCCGCCGTTGCGCACGACCAGATCGACGCTCGCGAGCCGGCCTCGCGGCTCTCGCAGAGGCCCCGCCGGCAGGCAGCGGCCGTTGCCCAGTCCCCGATCCCCGTCGACGACGGCCACCTCCAGGTCCCGTTCGAGCCGGTAGTGCTGGAGCCCATCGTCGCTGATGATGAGGTCACAGCCGTGGCGGGCCACCGCGAGCTGCCCGTCCGCTACCCGGTCCGGCCCTGCAATCACCGGGCAGAGCCCGCGCCGGGCCAGCAGCACTGGCTCATCGCCCACGAGGTCCGGATCGTCGTCCCGGGTCACCGACCTCGGCCAGTCCCGACCCCGGCCCCGGTAACCGCGGATGAGGATGGCGGGCCGCAGTCCCCGCTCCAGCGCCGTCTCCGCCACGAGCAGGACCAGCGGGGTCTTTCCGGTTCCCCCGACGGTGAGATTGCCCACCACGACCACCGGGCATGGCAGACGCCAGGTCTTGAAGCAACCGCTGCGGTACAGACCGCGACGCAACCGCGCGACCCCACAATAGAGCCAACCCAGCGGCAGCAAGGCCAACGACAACGGGTGGCGACCGTACCAGACGGCGGTGGGGTTCATGCCGCGGCCCCGCGTCGCGCCGGGGCCCTCGCTCCCGCGGAATCGGACGCCCCGGTCTCGGTCTCGACCCCGGGGGTGCGGCTGGCCGTCCCACCCCACTGTACCCCCTCTGCGGTCCCTTGCGTCGCTTCGCGGCCAGCTCGCCCGCGAAAGGCCCCACCGATCATCAGTCGTCCACCGACTCGGTCGCACCGTGAAACTGGAGTCGATAGAGCCGTGAGTAGTAGCCGTCCCGGGCCAGCAGATCCGCGTGCCGACCCTGCTCGACGATGCGGCCCTCCTCGAGAACCAGGATCCGATCCGCATTCTCGATGGTGGAAAACCGGTGGGCGATCATCAGGGTCGTGCGCCTCGCCATGAGCTCGGCCAGGGCCGCCTGGATGTGACGCTCCGCCTCCGTGTCCAAGGCCGAAGTGGCCTCGTCCAGGATCAGGATCGGAGCATCCTTGAGCATGGCGCGAGCGATAGCGATGCGCTGCCTCTGCCCGCCCGAGAGCAGTACACCCCGGTCTCCCACCCGTGTCTCGAAACCCTGGGGCAGCCCGCGGATGAAGGCCAGGGCATGGGCCGCCTCCGCCACCTGCTCCAGCTCCCCCTGACTGGGGGGTTCTGGGAGCCCGTAGGCGATGTTGTTCGCGATGGTGTCGTTGAAGAGCACCACGTCCTGGCTGACCAGGGAGATCTGATCCCGCAAGCTCTTGAGTGACAGCTCCCGGATGGGGATGCCGTCGATCAGGATCTCGCCGGCGGTGGGGTCGTAGAAGCGCGGCAGCAGGCTTGCAATGGTACTCTTGCCACTGCCCGAGCGACCCACCAGGGCCACCTTCTCGCCGGACTCCAGCACCAGGTCGAGGTCCCGAACCGCGGGAGCCTTGTCCTCCGAATAGACATGGGTCACCCCCCGGTACTCGATGCGGCCCTGGGCGCGGCCCAGCACACGGGTACCCGTGTCGGACTCCAGCTCCGAGTCCAGCAGATCGAACAGGGTCTCCGCAGCGATGATGCCCCGCTGCAGATGGACGTTGACCCCCGTGAGCCGCTTGATTGGCGGCAGAAGCAGACCCATGGCCACGACGAAGGACATGAAGGTGCCCACCGAGATGTCCTCCTTGAGCCCCTGCATGGTCGAGAGATAGACGATCACCGCGATGGCGAGTGCCGAGATCAGCTGAACAAAGGGGACGCTTGCCGCCTCGGTGGCGATCATCTTCATCTGCAGCGACCGGGTCTTCTCGTTGATGAAGCCGAAATGGGCCGACTCGTAGTCCTGTCCGCCGAAGGCCTTGACCACCCGGTGGGCGTCGATCGCCTCCTGGGCCACGTGGGTGAGCTCACCCACCCGGTCCTGGATGCTGCGCCCGTAACGCCGGAACCGCTTGCTGGCGTACTTGACCGCGGCCACCATCACCGGGCCGAGGATCAGAAAGATGGCCGACAGGGTCGCGTTGAGCCACAGCATGTAGCCCATGAGCCCGATGACGGTGAACCCGTCGCGGACCAGGGTCGTGACAGCGGTCGTCGCGGCGGTGTTGACGTTCTCCACGTTGTAGGTGAGCTTGGCGAGGATGTGGCCCGACCCATGGCGGTCGTAGTAGCGGGTCGGGGCGCGCAGCAGGTGCTCGAACATGGCCTGGCGCAGGTCAGCCACCACCCGCCGGCCTACCCAGCTCAGAAAATAGGTGTTGATGAACCCGGCGATGCCGCGCACGATGAAGAGTCCGAGCAGGATCAGCGGCATCGTGCGCACCACCGTCTCGTCCTTCTCGATGAAGCTGCCATCGATCAGCGGCTGCATCAGCGCGGCGAACAGGGGCTCGGTGGCGGCAAACGCGAGCATGCCC
>JBAPYD010000537.1:0-1687 GCA_049284555.1 Chromatiaceae bacterium
CCCGGGGACTACGCCTTCGGCCACTCCGATCTCGCACGTCGCGTGAGTGACATGGTCATCGGCCTTCGGCTGCGGGAGGGGTTCGGGCGCCTGCCGCCGCCCGAGGTGCTCTTCCTGCACCGAAAGCTGGGAGGACTCTACCTCCTCCTGAGTCGACTGCGCGCGACCCTCCCGGTAGGCCGCCTCCTGTCGGGACTGCTGGAGGACCACCACACCCGGCCATGCCGTAGAATGCCGGGATGGACGTCTCCCATATCCTCGACCCCCTGAATGATGCCCAGCGGGAGGCGGTGACGGCCGCCCCGGGCACGGTCCTGGTGCTGGCCGGGGCCGGCAGCGGCAAGACCCGGGTACTGGTGCACCGCATCGCGTGGCTGATCCAGGTGGAGCAGGTAGCGCCCTGGTCCCTGCTGGCGGTCACCTTCACCAACAAGGCGGCCCGGGAGATGCGCGGGCGCATCGAGGAGATGCTCACCTCCCCGGTCGGCGGCATGTGCGTGGGGACCTTCCACGGCCTGGCCCACCGCTTCCTGCGGGCTCACTGGCAGGACGCGGGGCTCCCCCAGCACTTCCAGATCATGGACTCGGACGATCAGCTGCGGCTCGTCAAGCGGGTGCTGAAGGCCATGGAGCTGGACGAGGCCCGCTGGCCCCCGCGTCAGGTCCAGGGCTTCATCAACAAGCAGAAGGACGAGGGGCTGCGGCCCGATCATCTGGACCCGGCCCACGACTTCTATCTGCAGAGGATGATCGCGGCCTATCGGGAGTACGAGGAGGCCCGCGCCCGGGGCGGGCTCCTGGACTTCGCGGACCTGCTCCTGCGCACCCACGAGCTCCTGCGCGAGCGCCCGGACATCCTGCACCACTACCAGGACCGGTTCCGCCACATCCTGGTGGACGAGTTCCAGGACACCAACGCCATCCAGTACGCCTGGCTGCGGCTCCTCGCCGGCGCCAACGACAACCTCTTCGCGGTGGGCGACGACGACCAGTCCATCTACGGCTGGCGCGGCGCCCGGGTGGAGAACATCCAGTCCTTCCAGAAGGACTACCCGGGGACCCAGGTGGTGCGCCTGGAGCAGAACTACCGCTCCACGGGCAACATCCTCCAGGCGGCCAACGCGCTCATCGCCCACAACCCCACGCGCCTGGGCAAGAACCTCTGGACCCAGGACGGCGAGGGCGAGCCGATCCGCCGCTACGCCGCCTTCAACGAGGTGGACGAGGCCCGCTTCGTGGTGGAGCGCATCCGCCGCTATACGGTGGAGGAGGGCTACCGGCGGGACGAGTGCGCCATCCTCTACCGCACCACGGCCCAGTCACGGCTCTTCGAGGAATCCCTGATCAACGCCCAGATCCCCTATCGGGTCTACGGGGGACTGCGCTTCTTCGAGCGGGCGGAGATCCGGGACGCCCTGGCCTACCTGCGCCTGGTGGCCAACCCGGACGACGACGCCGCCTTCGAGCGGGTGGTCAACACCCCCACCCGGGGGATCGGGGAGCGCACCCTGGAGCTGTTGCGCACCCATGCCCGGGAGGCCCGGGTCTCGCTCTGGCAGGCGGCCCAGGACCTGACCGGCACCGGCGGGCTCGGACCCCGCGCGACGGCGGCCCTGGCGCGCTTCCTGGACCTGATCCGGGGACAGCGCACGACCGCCGAGGGGCCCGCCCTGGCGGACCTGGCGGC
>JBAPYD010000538.1:0-2264 GCA_049284555.1 Chromatiaceae bacterium
TTGAGCCCGTGGGCCAGGTCCGCGGTCCAGGCCCGGGCCCGCTCGATGGCCCCGTCCTGGGCGTCGATCAGGGCGTTGAGCTCCTCCACCAGGGGCAGGACCTCCTCCGGGTGGTCCGCCGGCAGGCGTCGAATCCCTTCGGAGCGGATGGCCCGCACCGCCCGGCGCAGGCGCTCCAGGGGGGCGAGCCCCACCCGCACCTGAAACCAGGCCGCCAGCACCAGGCCGAGACCGAGCACCACGAGATAGGGGAGCATGTCGATCGCGAAGTCCCGGCGCGCCGCGGCGAGCTCGCGGCGGTCCAGGGCCACCGCCACCCGCAGGGGGCGGGCGTCCGACTCGGGACGAAACAGCACCCGGCGCTCCAGCACCAGGAGCGACTGACCGGCGGGCCCCTTCAGGTGGTGACGGTGCAGGACCCCGTCGGGGAGCGCATCCCCGGGCAGGGCAAGCACCTGATCCCATAGGGAGCGGGAGCGCAGCAGGCTGCCGCGATCCTCGTCCTGGACCTGCCAGTAGAGACCACTGAGGGGTGTCTCGAAGCGGGGATCCGCCGGCGTCAGGCCCAGACGCAAACGCCCGTCCCCATCCAGTGCCAGGTTGCCCAGGATCTGATCCAGGGCCTGCCCGAGCCGGGCCTCCTGATAGCGCGCCACGTGGCGCTCGAAGAGCGCGCCGAGCCCCAGCCCGGCGGCCATCAGCGCCACGCTGATGGAGACCGCCGACGCCAGCAGCAGCCGAAAGCGCAGGGAGCGGCGGGTCACGGCCGGCCCGCGCCGGGCCCATCCGGTGGCTCGGGGTCGAGGATCAGATAGCCGAAGCCCCGGCGGGTCTCGATCAGATCCGCCCCCAGCTTGCGGCGCAGACGGGCCACCAGGACCTCCACCGCGTTGGTGTCCCGCTCGATCCCGTCCCCGTAGATCTGCTCCGCCAGCTCCCCGGGAGACACCAGGGTCCCCTTGCGGTGCAGCAGCACGCTCAGCAGGCGGGTCTCCTGGGGCGAGAGATGGACCGGCACCCCGTCCAGGGTGACCCGCATCTGGCGGGTATCCAGGGCCAGCCCCCCGGCCCGCAGGATCGGGGACCCCTGACCGCCCGCCCGCCGCAGGATGGCCCGCAGCCGGGCCATCAGCTCCTCCACGCGGAAGGGCTTGGGCAGGTAGTCGTCCGCGCCCGCGTCGATCCCCTCCACCCGCTCGCTCCACTCCCCCCGGGCGGTGAGGATCAGCACCGGCAGGTCCTGGCCCGCGGCCCGCCAGCGCTTGAGGACCGCGAGCCCGTCCATGCCCTGGAGGCCCAGGTCCAGGATGGCCGCCGCGTAGGGCTCGGTGTCGCCGCGGAACCAGGCCTCTTCCCCCTCGCCGGTCTGGTCCACCAGGAAGCCGGCCTCCTCCAGGGCGCGGGTGAGGATGGCCGCGGTGCGCGGATCGTCCTCCACCACCAGGATGCGCATCAGTCGTCCACCTCGTGCTTCAGGATCGCGCCGGTGCTGGCGTCCAGGTAGACCTCGAAGAGCCGGCCCCGGTCGTCGAGGATCTTGAGCTCGTAGACCCAGAGCCTCCCCTTTCGCTCCAGCTCCGCCTCCAGGACCCGGCCGGGGATGCGTGCCAGGGCCCGCGCGTAGATCGTCTCCAGGGGCAGGATCTCACCCCGCTCGGTCGCCCTGCGCGCCCGATCGTAGCTGTGGTCCTCGTCGGTCCAGCCATGGATCGGGGCCGACCCCCGCCGGCCATGGTCATCGTCGCCCTCGCCCCGATCGGCGCGGACAGGCGCGGATGCGAGGAGCCAGGCGAGGGCCAGACAAAGAAGGCGGGCCAGGGGCGTCATGGCCCGGATTATGGGCCATCCGAAGCTGTCAGCTCGCTGACAAGCCCCGTCAGGCTGCCGTCAGGCCCCTGGGCCTAGAGTTGCCCCAAGCCCAGGGCCGGTCGGCGTCCGGTCAGGGCCCGGGACCCGTCCGGCCCCCATCGCAACGCTTGGGAGACCACTGCATGACTCAGCCAACCTCCATCGGCCTCGAGGTCGCACCCGCCGCCATGGGCGGCGACCGCGCCCGGCGGGTCCGCGTCTGGGACCCCCTGGTCCGACTCTTCCACTGGTCCCTGGCGGCCGCGGTGCTCATCGCCTTCCTGACGGAAGACGAGCAGATCGATCTGCACCTGATCGCCGGGTACTCGGTCCTCGCCCTCATCGGCTTTCGCCTGGTGTGGGGCCTCGTGGGGCCGCGACATGCCCGCTGGTCGGACTTCGTCCGCGGCCCGCGC
>JBAPYD010000539.1:0-7700 GCA_049284555.1 Chromatiaceae bacterium
CTCCTGCACTGCGCCTCCCTGGTCCACGATGACCTGCCCTGTTTCGACGACTCCCCCATGCGTCGGGGGCGGCCCTCGGTGCACAGCGCCTTCGGCGAGCGCCTGGCGGTGCTGGCCGGGGACGCACTCATCGTCCTGGCCTTCCAGACCCTCGCCCGACGCATCCCGGCCGCGCCCTTGAATCTGGCCGCCGTGATGACGACCGTGGGCGAGAGCGTCGGGGCGCCCATCGGGATCTGCGCGGGTCAGGCCTGGGAGTGCGAGGGGGAGGTGGTCCTCAAGGACTACCACCGGGAGAAGACCGGCTCCCTCTTCGTCGCGGCCACGGTGGCCGGCGCCCAGTCCGTGGGTGCACCGACTGATGCCTGGCGTCTCGTGGGCGAGCGCCTCGGCGAGGCCTATCAGGTGGCAGACGATCTCGGGGATGCCACCGGGGCTCGCCAGGGGTTTGGCAAGCCCGTGGGTCGGGACGACAGCCTGGGGCGGCCCAACGCGGTCCTGGAGCTGGGGGTCTCGGGGGCGGTGCATCGTCTGAAGGACCTGGTCGCCAGCGCCATCGAGGCGATCCCTCCCTGTCCGGGGGGGACTGCCCTGCAGGCCCTGATCACGGCCGAGTCCAGACGTATCCTGCCGGAGGAGCTGTCCCGGCTGGCCGCGTGAACGCCGCTGATTGGTCGGGGAGGTCGGGACGCAAGACCCTGGCCTCCGTGCAGCAGGCGCCGTTGCACCTGCGCGAGGTGTGGCTGCGCTGGCGCAACCGGCTGCTCGCGAGTCCGCGGTTCCAGCACTGGGCCTCGGCCTTCCCGCCGACCCGCCCGATCGCCCGCCGACGGGCCCGAGCACTGTTCGACCTGTGCGCGGGCTTCGTCTACTCCCAGGTCCTCTATGCCTGCGTGGAGCTGGAGCTCTTCGCGCACCTTGCCGCCGGCCCCCTTGGGGTCGGCGAGCTGGCACCTCGGCTGGGACTCCCGAGGGAGCGGGTCCTGCGACTGCTCAAGTCGGCGGAGAGCCTGGATCTGGTCCAGCGGGTCGGCCCGGAGCGCTTCGCCCTCGGGCAGCTCGGCGCCGCCCTGCTCGGGAACGCCGGGGTCGCCGAGATGATCCGGCACCATGCCATGCTCTACCGGGATCTGGAGGATCCCGTCGGTCTGCTGCGGGGGAGCCGCTCGGAGACCGCGCTGGGAGCCTATTGGGCCTATGCGGGGGGCGTCCCGGAGGCGCTCGACGGGGAGGGCACCCGGGGATACACGGACCTGATGGGGGCCTCTCAGGGGCTGATCGCGGGGGACGTCCTCGATGCCTACTCCCTGGCGCGGCACCGCACCCTGCTGGACATCGGAGGCGGAAACGGGGCCTTCCTGAGCGCCGTCGCCGGCCGTTGGCCCCACCTGCGTCTTCAGCTCTTCGATCTGCCACCCGTGGCGGAGCGGGCCCGGATCCGCTTCGAGCGGGCGGCTCTTGCGGGCCGGGTCCAGGTCTTCGGTGGCGACCTGTTCCGGGATCCCCTGCCGAGCGGGGCGGATTGCTGCTCCCTTGTCCGGGTCGTCCACGACCATGACGACGACCGCGCCCTGGCCATCCTCAAGGCCGTTCATGGGGTGCTTCCGACCGGTGGGGTCCTGTTGCTGGCCGAGCCCATGTCCGATACCCCCGGGGCCAGGCCCGTGGGCGAGGCCTATTTCGGGTTCTATCTCCTGGCCATGGGTAGCGGCCGTCCCCGGACCCCGGACGAGCTGACCGCCATGCTGCGCGAGGCCGGCTTCCAACGGGCGCACGTGGTTGCCACCCGCCGTCCCCTGCTCACGCGCCTGATTGTCGCCTGGGCTTGACGGAGGTCGGGTGAGCGCTGTCAATAAGCGTTGACATCCGAAACAGTCAGGCTAGACTGACACTATCATCAGCTTCCTCCCCTGGTCCCCGCGTAGCCTTGCGAGCAATCCGGTGAACCCGAGCACCACCGCCGTCGTCTTCGAGCAGCCCGGCCAACTCCGGTTGGATCGGCTCGAGCTAACGCCGCCCGGCGAGGCGGACCTCGTGGTGGAGATCGAGTGGAGCGGGATCAGTACCGGGACCGAGCGTCTGCTGTGGACGGGGCGCATGCCGGCGTTCCCGGGGCTGGGCTATCCGCTGGTCCCGGGCTATGAGTCCGTGGGTCGCGTCGTGGAGGCCGGTAAGGAGTCCGGTGTACCGGTCGGGGCGCGGGTCTTCGTCCCCGGCGCCCGCTGCTTCGGCCCCGTGCGAGGGCTCTTCGGCGGTGCCGCCTCCCGGCTGGTGGTCCCAGGCGCCCGGGTGGCTCGCCTGGATGACGCCATCGGCGAGGACGGTGTGCTGCTGGCCCTGACGGCGACCGCGTACCACGCCGTGTCGGCCCCCGGGGCGAGGCAGCCGGAGCTCATCGTGGGTCATGGCGTGCTCGGGCGCCTCATCGCCCGGCTTGCCCTGTTGGCTCGCGGAGAGCCCCCGGTGGTCTGGGAGACCGACCCCGAGCGGGCCCAGGGCGCTCAAGGCTACCCGGTGATGGCCCCGGACCAGGACCCCCGTCGGGACTATGGGGCCATTTATGACGTGAGCGGCGACTCCAAGCTGCTCGATGCGCTCATCACCCGTCTGGCGCCCGGCGGCGAGATCACGCTCGCCGGTTTCTACAGCGAGCCCCTGAGCTTCTCCTTCCCGCCCGCCTTCTTGCGGGAGGCCCGCCTGCGGGTCGCCGCGGAATGGCAGCAGCGGGATCTGCAGGAGGCGAAGGGGCTCGTCGAATCAGGCCAGCTGTCGCTCGATGGCCTCATCACCCACCGGCACGCGGCGGCCGAGGCCGAGTTCGCCTATCGCACGGCCTTCGAGGACCCGCGCTGCCTGAAGATGATCCTCGACTGGAGGGCCTGCGCATGACGATTTCCGCTGGACAAGGCGAGGGACGAGTCGCCCAACGGCCCCTGGTCGATGGGGGCGGGGGGCCGGGACCCGGCATCGCCTCCTCCGCCACCCTGGTCGCCGCACCCTTACCCCTGCGGCACACCCAGATCGTCGCGATCTATGGGAAAGGGGGGATCGGCAAGAGCTTCACCCTGGCCAACCTGAGCTACATGATGGCGCAGCAGGGCAAGAAGGTCCTCCTGATCGGCTGCGACCCCAAGAGCGACACCACCACCCTGCTGTTCGGCGGGCGTGCCTGTCCCACCATCATCGAGACCTCCTCCAAGAAGAAGGCGGCCGGCGAGCCGGTGCGCATCGGCGATGTCTGCTTCAAGCGCGACGGCGTCTTCGCCATGGAGCTCGGGGGACCCGAGGTGGGGCGTGGCTGCGGCGGTCGGGGAATCATCCACGGGTTCGAGCTTCTGGAGTCCCTGGGCTTCCACGAGTGGGACTTCGACTATGTCCTGCTCGACTTCCTGGGGGACGTCGTGTGCGGCGGCTTCGGTCTGCCCATCGCCCGGGACCTGTGCCAGAAGGTGATCGTCGTCGCCTCCAACGACCTGCAGTCGCTCTACGTGGCCAACAACGTCTGCAGCGCCGTGGATTACTTCCGCAACCTCGGCGGAAACGTGGGTGTGGCCGGGATGGTGGTCAACAAGGACGACGGCAGCGGCGAGGCCCAGGCCTTCGCGGCAGAGGTGGGTATCCCCGTGCTGGGCAGTATCCCGGCCAACGAGGACATCCGCCGCAAGTCCGCGAGCTACCAGATCGTCGGGCAGCCGGGCGGCCCCTGGGGACCACTCTTCGAGTCGCTGGCCACCAACGTGGCGCAGGCCCCCCCCCAGCGGCCGACGCCCCTGACCCAGGACGGACTTCTAGGGCTCTTCAAGGGCGAAGAGGTGGGCCGCGACGTGGTGCTGGATCCGGCCACGACGGAGGACATGCGGGGCAGGCAGTTCGTGCTCAAGCCGTCCCTGGAAGTGATCTACGACGATGCCTAGGCGGAGCGCGCAATGGCAATCCCCGTAAGGCACAACGCGCCCCGGACCCAGGTCGAGGACACACGGCTCCCGGACCTGGGGCCCGTACGTCTCGGCACCCCGGCGCCGGGCGCGGGCGGCTCGGGCGGATGCGCCTCGGGGGCCCATGATCAGCCCCAGAGCATGTGCCCGGCCTTCGGGTCCCTGCGGGTCGGGCTGCGTATGCGACGCACCGCGAGTGTCCTGGTGGGCTCTGCCTGCTGCGTCTACGGGCTTACCTTCACGTCCCATTTCTATGGGGCGCGCCGCAGCGTTGGCTACGTCCCCTTCGATTCGGAGACCCTGGTCACCGGAAAGCTGTTCGAGGACGTGCGGGATGCGGTCCATCAGCTGGCCGATCCGCAGCGCTACGACGCCCTGGTGATCATCAATCTGTGCGTGCCCTCCGCCTCAGGCGTGCCACTTCGCCTGCTGCCAGAGGCCATCAATGGGGTGCGGGTGATCGGGATCGACGTTCCGGGATTCGGTGTTCCAACCCACGCGGAGGCGAAGGACGTGCTCTCGGCGGCCATGCTACGCCGGGCCCGCCTGGAGGCCGAGCAGGGACCCGTGCAGGCACCCCGGGGCGGACGCTCGCAGCGGCCTGCCGTGGCCCTGGTCGGCGAGCTGTTCCCGGCGGATCCGGTGGGGATCGGGATGTTGCTCGACTCCCTTGGCCTGGCCGCGGGGCCCTTGGTCCCGACCCGTGAGTGGCGGGAGCTCTACGGGGCCCTCGACTGCGTGGCCGGGGCTGCCCTTCATCCCCACTTCAGCGGTGTCTGCGCCGAGCTCGAGACCGCCGGGCGCCCGGTGTTGGGGTCGGCCCCGGTGGGTCATGAGGGGACGGCTGCCTGGCTGGAGTCTCTGGGGACCCTGCTCGGGATCGAGACCGCTAGGGTCGAGGCCGCCAAGCAGCAGTGGCTCCCGGCGATCAAGTCGGCGCTGGCCGCAGCCCCGATCCGGGGCCGCATCACCCTCTCGGGCTACGAGGGCTCGGAGCTCCTGGTTGGACGCCTGCTCGTGGAGAGCGGGGCGGATCTGCGCTACGTGGGGACCGCCTGCGGCCGCACGGTGTGGTCGAGCGCCGACCGGGAGTGGCTCGAGTCCCGCGGGGTGCGGGTCCAGTACCGGGCGACCCTGGAGCAGGACCTGGAGGCCATGGCCGAGTTTCGCCCGGACCTGGTCGTCGGTACCACCCCGGTGGTGCAGAGGGCCAAAGAGGCGGGAACCCCGGCCCTCTACTTCACCAACTTGATCTCGGCGCGACCCCTGATGGGAGTTGCGGGCGCCGGCTCCCTGGCCCAGGTCATCAACGCCGCCCTGGCGAGCCGTGCGCGCTTCGACGCCATGGACGCCTTCTTCCGCCCCGTCGCGTCCTCGTCTCCCGAGGCTGCCGGGGCGTCCCCCATCGCGACGGCGGGGCAGGGGGGCTGAGGATGCTGATCCAGGATCTCGACCGGGCGGGTGGCTACTGGGGAGCGGTCTACGCCTTCAGCGCCATCGACGGGCTGCAGGTGATCATCGACGGGCCCGTCGGATGCGAGAACCTGCCGGTGACGGCGGTTCTGCACTACACCGACGGGATGCCGCCCCATAGCCTGCCGCTCAGCGTGACTGGTCTGGGCGAGGAGGAGCTGGGGCAGCGGGGGACGGAGGCGGCCATGACCCGCGCCCATCGCGTCCTGGACCCGGACCGACCCGCGGTGGTGGTGACCGGCTCCATCGCCGAGATGATCGGCGGCGGCGTGACCCCCAACGGCAAGAACATCCTGCGCTTCCTCCCGCGAACGATCGACGAGGACCAGTGGCAGAGCGCGGACCGGGCACTCTTCTGGCTGTGGAGCCAGTTCGGGGCCCAGACTCCCAGGCCCGGGGCCAAGGCGCCTCCGAGGTCCAAGCCGCCCTCACCCGCCAGCAGGCCCCGGGTCAATCTCATCGGTCCCATGTACGGCACCTTCAACATGTGGTCCGATCTGGCGGAGGTCCGCCGTTTGGTGGAGGGCATCGGGGCGGAGATCAATCTGGTCTTCCCCCTCGGGACCGCCTTGTCCCAGATCCCGCGGCTCAAGGACGCCGAGGTCAACGTCTGTCTCTACCGGGAGTTCGGGCGCCTGCTCTGCGAGTCCCTGGGTCGGCCCTATTTGCAGGCCCCCATCGGTCTGCACAGCACCACCAGCTTCCTGCGCAAGCTCGGGGAGCTCCTGGGGTTGGACCCGGAGCCCTTCATCGCCAACGAGCGGGAGAACACTCTGGCACCGATCTGGGACCTCTGGCGCTCCGTCACCCAGGACTTCTTCGCCACCGCGAGCTTCGGGGTCGTCGCAAGCGAGACCTACGCGCGGGGGCTTCGGCACTACCTCGCGGACGAGCTCGGCTTGCCCTGCGGCTTCGCCGTGGCGCGCCGGCCCGGGGTCAAGCCGGACAACCAGGCCGTGCGCCGGCAGGTCCAGGAGCAGACCCCCCTGATCGTCTTTGGGAGCTACAACGAGCGCATGTACCTGGCGGAGGTCGGGTCTCGCGCCGCCTATATTCCCGCGTCGTTCCCGGGGACAATCATCCGACGCCACACCGGCACCCCATTCATGGGCTACGCGGGCGCAACCTACTTGGTGCAAGAGGTCTGCAACGCCCTGTTCGACGCCCTGTTCCATATCCTTCCCCTGGGGTCGGAGCTCGACCGGCACGACCCGACGCCGGCGCGAGAGCTGCCCGAGCTCCCCTGGACCACCGATGCCAAGGCCGCCCTGGACCTGGCGGTGGAGAGCCAGCCCGTGCTGATCCGCATCTCGGCGGCCAAACGGCTTCGGGACGAGGCGGAGCGGGCCGCCCGCAAGGCGGGGGAGCCCCTGGTGACCCTGGAGCGGTTGCTGCGGGCCAAGACGGTCCTGTCCCGCGAGGCCGCCGCATGAAGCAGCTTCCCAAGAGCACGTGGCCGACGCGGTCACCAGCGGCGGGGGCCGCGGGGTCCCCCTGGACCTCTTCCATTCCATTGCCGTCAAGGCGGCGCCGTAGGCCACAGGAGTCAACGTCATGACCGTGTCCAATCAAACCGCACAGCTCTTGGCGGCCGAGCGTCGTCAGTTTCGTCTGATCTTCGGGGTCGCCTTTGTGGTGTTTCTCACCATCACCGTTCTGGCCCGTCTTCTGCCCCGGCGGCTGCGCCCCTGGTCGCCGTCCGGAGAGCGCCGCCTGTCCTTCGTCGCCGAGGCGCGGGCCCTGACCTATACCGTTGTCCCCTTCGCCTTCCTATGAAGAGGCAAAGCCGATGACCGGTGACACCAAGGTTCCGGACGACCTGAGCCCCGAGACCAAGGCAGCGGTTCCCGAGACCAAGGCGGCGAGCCCCAAGACCAAGGCGGCGGGCCCCAAGACCAAGGCGGCGGGCCCCAAGAACAGGGCGGCGGGCCCCAAGACCAAGGCGGCGAGCCCCGAGCCGGAGGCCCCGGGTCCTGAGATCAGGGCGGTGAGCCCAGAGCCCGAGGCCCCGAGTCCCGAGGCCAAGGCCCCGAAGCAGCCGAAACAAGCGGCGGTTTCCAAGACCGAATCCGAGGTCACTCGAGCATCCCCGGCCGCAAGGCCATTACAAGAATCGGAGGTTATCCCCATGGCCAAAGAGACGCCCAGTCTGTCCGGCCTGACCGACGACGAGGCGAAGCAGTTTCACGGCATCTTCGTATCGAGCTTCTTGGCCTTCACCGCCATTGCAGTGGTCGCTCACATCCTCGTGTGGATGTGGCGTCCGTGGCTCTAAAACGACGCCTCTACTAT
>JBAPYD010000540.1:0-3344 GCA_049284555.1 Chromatiaceae bacterium
ACGGCGACATGGGCGGAATCCGACGCGGCGGGGTCGCCCGCCAGGGTGCCCTCCTCCGCGGCCAGCAGGTCCAGGGCCTTGCCGGGATTGGAACGGGCGAGGCGCGCGATGCCCTGGGCCAGGATCGCCGGGCGCATCGGGTGGTCGCCGGCCAGGGTCCCCGGCTCAAGGATCAGGTCGGGACTGGAATAGACCGCCAGCCAGCGCTCCACCCAGGGACGCTCCGACTCGGGCAGGCGGCGCCCGAGATAACGGGCCAGCCCCTGCTCCCCGGACTCCATGGCCAGACGAAGCCGTCTCCAGACCAGGTCCGTCGTGAGCAGCCCCGAGTCATCCCACCAGGCGAACAGGGGATCGCAGGCGGCGGGCTGGGAGCGGGGCACCAGCCACAGGCGCTCGATCTCCGCCGGTGCCAGGGCCTGGGCACCCTGGCCGGTCTCCACCAGGGCGCGCAGGTAGAGGCACCGGCGCTCCGCCGAATCGTCCGGCCGGTAGATGCGCGCGTAATCGGGCCAGCGTCCCTGGGCCGCCAGCCGCGCGAGGTAGACCGGGCGCAGACGATCGGCGAGGGGCGTGTCCGGAAACTCGGCGAGGAAGGACTCGATGGCCTCATCGGCGACGGAATCGAGATCCGAGCCCAGGACCGCGTAGCGCAGATAGGGATAGAGCGGATAGTCGCCGAGTCCCGCGAGCAGGGAGTCGAAGGTCGCCCGATCGCCGGATCGGAGCGCATTCTCGGCGGCCAGGAAACGGTCGGCCGCGTCCTCGCCCGCCGCCACACCGGCGAGGAGGAGCAGGCCGGTCAGGATCCCGGCTCGGATCAGGAAGGCCGTCGCGCGGCGGGTTGGCATGCGGGTCGGGAAGGGGTACATCTGGGTCCGAAATCCGTCGACGGGCGGGCGCGAACTCGCTTTGTCCGCGGGTCGACCGCATCTTAGGCAGCACACCGCCCTGCGAACAAGCGGGACTACCCCACCCCAGACGAGCCCACAGGACCCCCGATGCACCCAGACCTGAAGCCCGTGATCGCGCTCCTGCGCGAGACCGCCGTCCAAGAGATCCTGCCCCGCTTCCGCCGCGTGCGCTCCGAGCACAAGGCCGACGGCAGCCTGGTCACCGAGGCCGACCTCGCGGTCCAGCAACGGATCGCCGAGGGCATGGCCCGGACCTTCCCGGGAGTGCCCCTGCTCGGGGAGGAGATGGCGGCATCGGACCAGGAGCGGCTGCTCGGCGCGGGCGGCAGCCCGGTCTGGGTGCTGGACCCCCTGGACGGCACCAGCAATTACGCCTGCGGCTTCGAGGGATTCGCCATCTCCCTGGCCCTGATCGAGGGTGGGGTCCCGGTGCTCGGGGCCATCCTGGACCCGGTCCGGGACCAGTGCTTCCGCGCCGCCAAGGGCGGCGGGGCCCACCTGGACGACGAGCCCATCCGTCCCTTCGCCCCGGGTCCCGACCTCGGCGACTGCCTGGCGATGCTGGACCTCAAGCGCCTGCCCCCGGAGCGGGTCCCCGCCCTGCTGCGCAAGGGGGGATTCCGATCCCAGCGCAACCTGGGGGCCGTGGCCCTCGAGTGGTGCTGGCTCGCCGCGGGGCGCTTCCAGCTCTATCTCCACGGGGGTCAGAAGCTCTGGGACTACGCGGCGGGCCGGCTCATCGCGGGCGAGGCGGGCGTCCCATCCCTGCTCTACCGGCCCTTCGGGACCGAGCCGGCGGAGGGGCTGGACCTGGGACCCCGGCTGGCGGTCGCCGCCGCCAACCAGGGGCTGCTGGAGCGCTGGCTCCAGTTCATCCAGCTCCCCCTGACCCCGAAGGCCCAGGCTTGATTCCCCGTTCCCGACCTTCAGCTTTGGGGCCGGGGGCACCCAGAACGCCCCCGGCCAACACGTGAGACGAGGACCCCATCGATGAGTGAAGACAACTCCGGCCTGGACATGGAGCTCTCCAGCGGCATCGCCGCCTTCGAGTCCCGGCAGTTCGCCCAGGCCGCCCACCTGCTTGGCCCCTTGGCCGAGGCGGGCGACCCAGAGGCCCAGTACCGGCTGGCCATCATGGCCCAGAACGGGCTCGGCATGCACGCGAACCCCCTCCTCGCCTACAGCTACATGAAGTCCGCCGCCGAGGCGGGTATCGGCCTCGCGCAGCACGGGCTCGGCTTCATGTACCTGGAGGGCGAGTGCGTGGACAAGAGCCCCGAGAAGGCGGTCCAGTGGTTCCGCAAGGCCGCCGAGCAGGGCCTGGCCGGCTCCCAGACCACCCTCGCGATGCTCTACGAGGAGGGCCGCGGCGTCCCCCAGGACCAGGAAGAGGCGAACCGCTGGTACCGCGCCGCGGGCTTCGAGGAGCGCTGAGTGGCACTGCGGCCGTGAGCGGAAGGGAGAGGCCGGGCTGTCACAACGGCCCGCTTCCCCCTATACTGCGCAGCCTCCGCCGGAGTGGCGAAATTGGTAGACGCATCAGACTCAAAATCTGACGGGGGCAACCCTGTGCCGGTTCGAGTCCGGCCTCCGGTACCAGGACTCACAAGGGCCCGCGGTGACGCGGGTCCTTCGCGTTTGGACGTCCCATGGGCCCGGTTGAGGGAAAAAGCCGCGAAGGGCGCGTCGGCGAGCAAGGTTGGCAAGGGTGCACTCTCCAGCGGAATGCGGCGGTGGCGGAGACCATCGAAGCGGCCCGTCAGAACCCTTCCCCATGATGTACGGGCCGATCGAGAGCCCCGTTGATCTGCGGAAAACGGATCGAATAATGAAGCGCTTCAGGAGTCGCCCCGCTTGGAGCGCTAGCCGATTGAATGCCAGGGCGGCATTGAATCAGCGTTTGCTAGTTCGTTTCCAGAACGTCGCTGGTCGCATTCAGATAGTAGGTGCTGTAGTAACGCTTCACGCTAATCGCGGTGATCTCGCCGTCGGCGCTGATCCAGGAGCCGAGCCCGACTCCTTCCGTTGAGACCGCGCTGTATCCGTTGGCTGCACAGTCGCCTTCGGTCCCGGTGCAGGCAGTCAAATAGGCCGAGCGCGCAGAAACGCCGTCGATGGTCGGTCTGGAAACGGTGAAACGGTGGACTTCAGCGCCATTGTCCGCGAAATACTGTTGGATCCCGAGGACCTGCCCCGCGATGTGAACATCGTCACCCACTGCCGGTTGGGAGGCGGTGACAGAATACGGCTGGACCTCCGTCGTGGAAGGAGGATTGGCGGCATAAACACTGCCGGTGAAGAGGAGCAAGGCGGCAATGGTAACTGCGGAAGCCGCTGTCGGTACAACGCAATATCTCATCTGAAGTTTCCGCCTTTCATTACGCGACCAGCCGCATGACAGCTGATATCAAGGGTTTTCTGCTGGGTTTG
>JBAPYD010000541.1:0-5996 GCA_049284555.1 Chromatiaceae bacterium
GATGACCACCGCGTCGGCTCCCGGAGGGACCGGCGCCCCGGTGAAGATCCGTGCCGCCGTGAGTGGCTCCAGGGGGCTCCCGGTGAAACCCGCCGGGATGCGTTGGGCGACCCTGAGCCGTGCGGGATCGGTCGACAGGTCCGCGAGACGCACCGCGTAGCCGTCCATGGCGCTGTTGTCCCATCCCGGGACATCAACGGTGCTCACCACCGGTCTGGCGAGCACCCGCCCGAGCCCCTCCTGCGTGGGGATGGACTCGCTCTCGGTCAGGGGGCGCGCGTGGGACAGCAGCAGGTCCAGGGCCTCCTGCTTGGACAGGGGCGCACGGCCGATCGGATCAGGACAGCAGCCTGGGATCTGGGGCGACACGGGCCTCAGCGCTCGAGAAGACGCGGAATGAGCTGGGCGAAGTTGCACGGCCGGGTGCGGCTATCCAGCTGGGGCAGCAGGATACGCTCCCAGGCGGTGCGGCAGGCCCCCGTGGACCCCGGCAGGCAGAAAATCAGGGTGCCGTTGGCGAGCCCCCCCAAGGCGCGGGACTGGACCGTCGAGGTGCCGATCTCCGGGTAGGAGACCTGCCGGAAAAGCTCCCCGAAGCCCTCGACCTCCTTGTCCAGCAGGGGTCTCACGGCCTCGGGGGTGCTGTCGCGGCCGGTCAGACCCGTGCCGCCGGTGCTCAGGATCACCTGGACCTGGAGGTCGGCGATCCAGCGGGAGAACAGCGCCCGCAGCTGATAGACGTCGTCGCGCACGATCTCCTTGGCGACCACCCGGTGACCAGCCTCCAGCGCCTGGTCCCGCAGCAGGTGCCCGGAGGTGTCGTCGGAGTCGGTTCGGGAATCCGAGACGGTGAGGACGGCGATGGCGAGCGGCAGAAAGTCCTGGTCGGTGAAGTGTGCGGTCATGTGCGAGCCGAAGCCTCGATGGGGCGAAGGTTGACGGGTCCTCAGAGCCACTTCGGGATCAGGATGAGGCCCCAGGTCAGCCAGGTCAGGGCGATGCTGAGAAGGACCGCAGCGGAGGCGATGTCCTTCGCCCTGGCGGAGAGCTCGTGTCGCTCCATGCCCACCCGGTCCACATTGGCCTCGATGGCCGAATTGAGCAGCTCCACGATCAGCACGACGAGCAGGCAGCCGAGGAGCAGCACCCGCTCCACCGGCGTCTCCCCCAGCCAGAGCGCCAATGGGGCGAGGAACAGGAATATGAGGAGCTCCTGACGAAAGGCCTCTTCCGCCTCGAAACAGGCCTTGAGACCCTTCATGGAGTAGCCGAAGGCATAGAGCAGCCGCCGCCAACCCCGGACGTTGTGGTTGGCCATGGACTGTTACTCGGGACGCCAGGCCAGGTCCAGCTGGCGCGCCGCGCGCACGTCGTCGAGGCGGCGCACCGGCAGGGTATGGGGGGCGCCCTTGACCAGCTCGGGGTTGGTCCGTGCCTCATCCCGGATCGCCACGAGGGCCGCGACGAAGCCGTCCAGCTCCTCTTTCGTCTCGGTCTCCGTGGGCTCGATCAGCAGGCACTCGGGGACCAGCAGGGGGAAGTAGGTCGTCGGGGCGTGGTAGCCGTAGTCGAGCAGGCGCTTGGCGAAGTCCATGGCCGTGACCCCCAGCTCCCTCGCCTCCCGCTTCAGGGTGACGATGAACTCGTGACTCGCCCGCCGCTGGGGATAGGCCGCCTCGAACCCTGCCTCCTTCAGGCGCGCCATCAGGTAGTTTGCGTTCAGGGTGGCGAACTCGGCGACGCGCTTCATGCCCTCGCGCCCCAGCATACGGGCGTAGATGTAGGCCCGAAGCAGGATCCCCATGTTGCCGCCGAAGGCTGTGAGCCGGCCGATCGTCTGGGGTCGCTCGCGCTCCGCGAGCCAGCGATAGTCCCCGCCGTCGGAGGCCACCAGGGGCACCGGCAGGAAGGGCTCCAGGCGCCGGGACACTCCCACCGGGCCCGCGCCCGGCCCACCGCCCCCATGGGGGGTGGAGAAGGTCTTGTGCAGGTTCATGTGGATGACGTCGAAGCCCATGTCGCCCGGCCTCACCTTGCCCAGGATGGCATTGAGGTTGGCGCCGTCGTAGTAGAGCAGGCCGCCGGCCTCGTGGACGACGCGGGCGATCGCCTCGATGTTGCGGTCGAAGACGCCCACGGTGCTCGGGTTGGTGAGCATGATGCCGGCGGTCTGGGGTCCCACGGCGTCGCGCAGGGCCGCGATGTCCACGTCGCCGTTCGCGCCCGTGGGGATCTCCCGAACCTTGAATCCGCACATGGCGGCCGAGGCCGGATTGGTCCCGTGGGCGGCGTCGGGAACCAGGACCTCGATGCGGGCGTCGTCCCCGCGGCTGCGGTGATAGGCGCGGATCATGGCGACCCCGGCGAGCTCGCCCTGGGCCCCGGCCGACGGGGCCAGGGAGACCGCGTGCATCCCGGTCACCTCCTTGAGCATCTCCTGGAGCTCGAAGAGGCAGGCGAGGATCCCCTGACCGTGGGAGTCGGGTGCCGCGGGATGACGGGCGAGGAAGCCCGGCAGCATCGCCAGGGTGTTGCAGGCCCTGGGGTTGTACTTCATCGTGCAGGAGCCCAGGGGATAGAAATGGGTGTCGATGGAGAAGTTCTTCTGGGATAGCCGCGTGTAGTGGCGCACCGCCTGGAGCTCCGAGACCTCCGGAAGGGCCGGAGGGGAATGCCGGCGCAGATGCGACGGGATCCCGCGGGGGGCTTGCTTGGCCAACGGGGCCTGGGCTGTCGCCCGGCGGCCCGGTCTCGAATGCTGCTGGATCAGTACGGGGGATATGAGCATGGCAAGGGTTCCACCGAGGGCGGGCGGCCGAGGCCACCCGCCGCTTGCGAGCGAGGATCAGAGTGCGGCCAGGGCCGAATCGTAATCCGGTTCCTGGGTGATCTCGGGGACCAGCTGCGTGTACACCACCTTGTCATTGGCGTCCAGGACCACTACCGCCCGGGCGGTGATGCCGGCCAGGGGTCCATCCTCAATCAGCACGCCGTAGTCCTTGGCGAAGCTCCGCGAGCGCATCATGGACAGCCCGAGGACATTGTCGATGCCCTCGGCCTCGCAGAATCGACCCTGGGCGAAGGGCAGGTCCGCCGAGATCACCAGCGCCACGGCGTCGTCCTTGCCGGCCATCGCGGCGTTGAACTTCTTGGTCGAGGTGGCGCAGACACCCGTGTCCAGGCTGGGGACGATGTTGAGCAGCTTCTTCTTGCCGGCAAAGTCCACCAGGGTCTTGTCGCTCAGGTCCTTGGCGACCAGCCGGAAATCCGGTGCTTGGCTGCCGACGGCGGGCAGCTCGCCGCTGAGTTTGACGGGGTTGCCTTGCAATGCGGTTTGAGCCATTTCAGCCTCCAGTGGTTGCGGGTCGGGGTTGAGGAACGTGTGGTGAGAAGGATGGCGAGTGTCGTCGCGTGGCATGCATGCCTCGATCCGCGGCAACGAGCTCTTCCTGAGAAACCTGTTACTCCTCGCTGGTTACTGGGATTTCGGTTAGCTCCGGGTGGCGATGACGCGCGCGAGTTCGGCGGCATAGGAGTCGATCTCCTCCTCGGTTCGCAGCTCCGTGGCGCACACCAGGATCGCCGGGTCCAGCTCCGGGTACTCGCTCCCGAGATCGAATCCCCCGAGGATGCCCTGGGCGGCCAGGGAGCGCAGCACGTCCGCGGTCGGGGCCGGTAACCGCAGCCCCTGCTCGTGGAAGATGGGGCCATCGAACAGGGGCTCCACCCCCGGGATCTCGGTCAGGCGCTCCACGAGGCGGGTGGTATTCCCGTGGGAGGCCTCCGCCACCCGCTCCAGGCCCTCGGCGCCCAGGATCGCCAGGTGGATGGTGGCCGCGGTGACCAGGAGCCCCTGGTTGGTGCAGATGTTGGATGTCGCCTTGCCGCGGCGGATGTGCTGCTCCCGGGCCTGGAGCGTCAAGGTGAAGCCCGGTTTTCCGTCCAGGTCCAGGGTGCGACCAACGATGCGCCCCGGCATCTGGCGCACCAGCTCCATCTTGCAGCACAGGAAGCCGGCGTAGGGCCCGCCGGAGGCGAGGGGGATCCCCAGGGGCTGGGCCTCACCGCAGGCGATGTCGGCACCGCTTGCCCCCCATTGGCCCGGGGGCTTGAGCAGGGCTAAGGCCACCGGGTTGACGACCCCGATTGCGAGCGCCCCCCGCGACTTGGCCCATTGCGTGAGCCCATCGACCTCTTCGAGCACGCCGAAAAAGTTGGGTTGGGTGATCACCACCGCCGCGAGCTCCTCCTCGCCCGCGACCGCCTCCAGGGCCTTCGGCGGCGTGTGCCCGCCGCGGGGGTCGAACGGGGCCTCGAGGATCGTGATCCCCTGGGGCTCGCAGATCGCCCTCAGCACGCGGCGATAGGCCGGATGCAGGGCCCGGGGCACCAGAACCCGGTGACTCTTGACCCTGCGGTTTGCGCGCACGGCCATCAGCACCGCCTCCGCCAGGGCCGAGGCGCCGTCGTAGAGGGAGGCGTTGGAGGCATCCAGTCCAGTCAGGGCCGTCATCATGGACTGAAACTCGTAGAGCAGCTGGAGCGTGCCCTGGCTCGCCTCCGCCTGGTAGGGGGTATAGGCGCTGTAGAACTCACCCCGTGTCGCGATCTGCCACACCGCGGCGGGGATGTGATGGTCATAGGCACCGGCGCCGATGAAGCACAGGGGCTGACCATCCTGCCGGGCGCGGGCCTGCATCAGGCGGGCGACATCCATCTCGGCGAGGCCCGGCGGGATGGCGGACAGCTCGCCGACGTGCAGCCCCGAGGGGATCTCGTCGAAGAGGGCGTCGATGGAGTCGACGCCGATGGCCGCCAACATGGCCGCGATGTCGTCTTCGGTGTGGGGTACGAAGGGCATGGCTTCATTTCCGGGGCCCGCCGGTGGGCCCGACTGCGGGTCTCGCATGGACCTGGCCGCCTGGACGCCGGCCGGCTCGATCGGGCCTAGGACTCCTCGTCGACCATTGCTTGGTATGCCGCGGCATCGAGCAGCTGGTCCATGTCGCCCGGGTCCTTCGGCCGCAGGGCAAAGATCCAGCCGTCCCCGTAGGGTCCCTGATTGATGGCATCAGGGGTATCCGCCAGGACCTGGTTGGCGTCGACGACCTCGCCCGCGATGGGGGCATAGATGTCGGAGGCCGCCTTGACGGACTCCACGACGGCGCAGGCTTCCTCGGCGTTCACCTGACGCCCCACTTCCGGGGTCTCGACGAACACGATGTCCCCCAGGGCCTCCTGGGCGTGGTCGGTGATCCCGACCGTCACGGTGCCGTCGCCGTTGTCTTTCACCCATTCGTGACTGTGGGTGTATCTGAGGTCGGCAGGGACTTCGCTCATGTATCTCTCCGGTTTAGGTCTGCTCGATCGGTGTGTCTCCGCGGGGCCGCCCTGGACCGCCGCTGACTGAGTCGGCTCGGATAGAGCCGATGCTGGGGACCCGAGGCCCTCAGATTTCTATGCAGGGCTTACCCCGGCGCACGAAGGGGGGCTTCACGACCCGGGCGGCCACCGGCTTGCCCCGGATCTCCACCTCGCAGCGCGCCCCGATGCCCTGCTCGATCCGGGCGAGACCGATGGATCGATCCAAGGTCGGGGAGAAGCCCCCCGAGGTGACCTCGCCAACCGGGCGGCCGCCCTCCAGCACGGGCTGGTGGCCGCGCAGTATGCCGCGGCCGGTGAGCAGCAGGCCGACGAGCTCGCGGCGCCCGGGATTGTCCCGCATGGTGGCCAGGGCTGTCCGGCCGATGAAATCGCGTTCCGGCGGGTCCCAGGCCACCGTCCAGCCCAGTCCGGACTCCAGAGGGCCGATGGTCTCGTCCATGTCCTGCCCGTAGAGGTTCATCCCGGCCTCCAGGCGCAGGGTGTCCCGGGCGCCGAGGCCACAAGGCTGGACCCCGGCCGAGATCAGCTCCCGCCAGAATCCAGCGGCGTCCTCGGCGGGAAGCATGACCTCGATCCCGTCCTCGCCCGTGTACCCGGTGCGCGCGACGAGC
>JBAPYD010000542.1:0-4798 GCA_049284555.1 Chromatiaceae bacterium
CAGCCCGGCCGGGAGGCGGAGCTCCAGGGCATCTGCACCATGGGCCTCAATCTCTTCCGGCTGCTGATCGGCTGGCTGCGCCCCATCCTCCCGGGCACCGCCGAGGCATCCGAGTCCTTCCTCCAGATTCCGCCCCTCACCTGGGGGGACCTGGGGCGCCCGTTGCTGGATCATGGGATCGCGCCTTTCAAGCCCCTGATGACGCGCGTCGAGTCCGACCAGATCGAGGCCATGCTGGCGGCCTCGCGGGAGGACCTGAGCGCCAAGACCGTCGCCCCCGAGGACCAGGGCGAGGCCCTGGCCCGGGCGGACACCAACCCGCACCTGGAGCGGGACCCCATCGCCGAGACCCTGGACTACGAGACCTTCGCCCGCGTCGATCTGCGGGTGGCCCGCATCCTGGAGGCCGAGCGCGTTGAGGGGGCGGACAAGCTCCTGCGGCTCAAGCTGGACCTGGGGGGCGAGACCCGTCAGGTCCTGGCCGGGATCCGTTCCGCCTACGCGCCGGAGGCGTTGGTCGGCCGCCTGACGGTGATGGTCGCCAACCTGGCCCCGCGCAAGATGCGCTTCGGCACCTCCGAGGGGATGGTGCTGGCGGCGGGCCCCGGCGGGAAGGAGATCTACCTGCTCGGCCCCGACTCAGGGGCGGAGCCCGGGATGCGGGTGAAATAGCCCGCCGACACCGGTGGGTCGGGCGTCAGCCCGACTACGACGTTGCAGGAAAACCGAGAGGTTGCCGTCGGGCTGAAGCCCGACTACATCGAATCGATCGGACGGCCGACCCGAGCGGAACGCTTCACGGTCTCCGGGGCCCCGCGACCTAGCGGTTACCACCGCCCAGCGCCCGAGTGTCGGCACCGAGCTCCACCAGCGAAAGGGCCGGGCGTCGGATCCCCGCAAAGGCCAGGAACTCCGCCGGCGGCTCCAGCACCCAGCCTCGCCAGGGGTCGTCCTGGGGCGGTTCCCTGAATTGGGCCGGGGCGTCCCGCGAGGACTCCACGACGATCAGTCCATACTCGCCCAATCGGCCGGCCGACTCCTCCAACCGGCTCTCGATGGCCCAGCGCATCAGCTGGTTCGAGACGGCTTCGTCCAGCTGGCGGGTCCCGACGAGTCGAGGGCTCAGCCCAAGGAGCAGCAATCGCTTGTAGAAGGTCTCTGGGTCGAACCCCCTTCCGAGGATCGAGTCGCCGGTGCCGAGCATCAGCCCCCCGCGCGCCATCAGATACGCGAAGAGGTCGTGCAGGCGCAGCCAGGTGCGGGGGGGCAAGGGTCGCGCGTAGAGGATGCCGTGCTCGATCTGCTGGCCCAGAAGGCCGAAGAGTTGGCGGATGGTCCAGCGGCGATCCGCGTTGTCCATGGGCCCCGCCCCGAAGCGGCGGCGATCCAGGGCCAGCAGCAGATGGTCCAGGTTGCGGCACAGCCGATCGAGGAGACGCTGGGCGGGCGTCGGTGATGGGGTGAGCGGGGAGACCTTCGGGTCCGCTTCCAGGCCGTCGAGGCGGGACAAGGACTGGACCGTCTCCAAGAGGGATCCTTGGAGAATTCTGAGTGCCCGGATACGCTGCTGCGGTGGCAGATCCTCCTCGTCGAGCTGATCCAGGAGCCGATAGAGGAGCGGCAGCTGTGAGCGAAGCCACTGGCCGGTTTGCGCGTCCGCCAGGTCCTCCGAGACAGGGCCGGTCCACGGCTGGCTGTACGGCTCGGCGGTCTGGGTCTCGGAGTCCAAGAAGGGATGCGACATCGACTTGTCTCACAGGTTCGTCTGGATCTTTTCGGTCGGGGGCCCAAGGGTGCCGGGACTGGCTCCAAGGGCCTCGTCTTGAGTGTACCGACGCGGGAAAGAATGTGAACACCGTCACAGACGTTCGCTGGTAACCATCAGACATCTGGTAGGGCCGCGACGAGATTTGGTCGGGAGATCGTGGCCGCGGTTCTGGGAGCCCCGTCCCGGGCCGCCCAGGGCGAGGGGGATCCCGATTGAAGTCCGCAGCGGCGGCCACAAGCTCCGTGACATGAACAAGCGGGAGTTCCCTTCGCTCCTTGCCCTGAGCCTCGCGCCATGGCTGCTTCTGGATCCCCGGCCTGCGGGCGCCCAGGAGTCCGGGGCCGATTGGGGGGAGGCGTGGGACTTGGAGGCCCGGGTCGCCGCGGTCAATGACGGTGAGCTCCGCTTCGTCGCACCCGCGGCGGCGGCGGGGCACCACGTCCACATCAACCGCATCCACATCGATGCCTCGAGCCTGCGGACCGGTTGGGTCACCCTGGAGCAGTGCCATGACCAGCTGGATGCGGTCCCGGCGGCCCAGATCCTTTTCAATCCCGAGCGCATCCGGCACCTGCGGGTCCAGAGCGCGGAGGACATCGGCCGGGCCTGGGTGGAGGGATCCAGCGTCCAGCTCGAAGACGTGGGGCCGCGCGCCCGTCTTTGCGTAACCGGCGAGAGTCGGGCCCTGAGCGATCTGGGCCAGGGGCGTTACCGGCTGCAGAACGGTCCCTACATGCGCCGCTTCCTCGACGGCTATTACCCCATGCGGGTGGAGCTCGAGATCCGGTACCCGGCCGAGTCACTGCGTTTCGTGGCGCCCCTGCCCCCGCCCCAGCCGGGGTTCGAGGTGCGCCCGCGGGCGGGCGAGATCCAGGTCGAGGCGACCTTCGAGGGTCGGCTCTACACCTGCATGGATTTCCTGGGTGCCGGTCACGTCGGCGATCCGGGTTCCCCACCCCCCTGCCCGAGGGACCAGGGCCCCGTCCCCGCCCAGTAACCTTGCATACAGGCCCGTATGTCGGACTTCAGCCCGACAACCCCGTCTCAGGCAACCGCGAATCGCCCGGGTCCGACTGCCGCCCGACTCGTGTCCCCGCCCGATCCCCGAGGGACCCTTCACCGGCGCGATCCCGGGTCACGGCGCGGCGTTAGAATCGCCCTATCGCCGCGCAGGGCCCTCCCTCATGCACGCCTTTCCGCTCAGCCGATTCCTCTTCTGGTTCGTGATCTTCTTCCTGGTCGCGCTGCTGGTGCGCCCCTGGATCCAGGATCTCTACATTCGGGGTCAGGCCCAGCCGCGGGTCGTGGAGGCCCGGGGGGATCTGGCGGCGGACGAGCGCTCGACCATCGAGATCTTCGAGCGGCTGAGTCCCTCGGTGGTCTACATCACCACCTCGGAGCAGGTCCTCGACCTGCGCACCCGCAACGTGATGGAGGTCCCACGGGGCACCGGGACCGGATTCATCTGGGACGAGCAGGGCCATGTCATCACCAATTACCACGTGATCGAGGACGCCCAGGCGGCCTATGTGCGGCTCGCCAATCATCGCATCTACGAGGCGTCCCTGGTCGGGATCAGCCCCGAGCAGGACATCGCGGTGCTGCGCATCGGCAACCGGGGCGGCGCGCCGCCGGTGCCCATCGGGACCAGCGCCGACCTCAGGGTGGGCCAGAAGGTGCTGGCGATCGGAAATCCCTTCGGGCTCGACTACAGCCTGACCACCGGTGTCATCTCGGCCTTGAACCGCACCATCAGCGCCGAGGACGGGCGCCCCATCGAGAACCTGATCCAGACCGACGCCGCCATCAACCCCGGCAACTCCGGGGGACCCTTGATCGACAGCGCCGGGCGGGTGATCGGCATGAATACCGCCATCCTGAGCTCCACCGGTCATTCCGCGGGGATCGGCCTCGCGGTGCCGGTGGACACCATCAATCGGGTGGTCCCGAGGCTGATCGCCTACGGCCGTTACGTGCGTCCCACCCTGGGGATCCTCGGCGACGACGATCTCGGCGCGCGGCTGCTGGAGGGAACGGGGGTCCGGGGCGTCCTGGTGCTCCAGGTTCAGAGCGGCTCACCGGCGGCCCGCGCCGGCCTCCAGGGCGCCTCGGTCGACTCCGGCGGAGATTGGGTTGGCGGCGATGTCATCCTGGCGGTGGACGGGGTGCCTGTGGACTCCGTGGAGGCACTGATCGACCTGCTGGATCAGCACGCGGTGGGGGATGCGGTTCGCCTGAGCGTCTATCGAGGGGGGCAGATCGTCACCCTGGAGGCGGTGCTGGGCCCCGCTAACTCCAAGGGCGGATCGGTCAGGTTCTGATGAGGTCTGCTCAGGCAGAGGCGGCGAGCCCCGAGGGAAGCGGTGATGTATCTCGCTGCCCGTGCAGGCCAAGGAGGGCCCGCCATCTTCGGCGGCTGTAAGCTCTTGAAAATGGAGTCTCCCGAGACTCGCGCGTCTCGGGAGGCGAGCTGATCAAATGCCAGGAAGGCATTGGATCAGCGTCTTCCCAGGGGCCCGGTTATGTGGACGGTCCTCAGTCCAGTCCGCAGAACCCGGTTGGGCAGCAGCTACCAGTGCTGCAGGCGGGTGCGGGGGCCGCACCGCTGCCCCGACTGGTGCTGGAGATGATGTTCCCGCCGGTGGCGAGTCGATGGACCGGGGCCTCCGCCGGGGTGTCGCCGGTGTCGATGCCGGCGCGGGCGCACAGCTCGCCCCAGGTGGCGAGACTCTCGCTCATGCGGTGGCTGACCTCGAGCACTCGGCCATTGGTGTCGCAGCGGTAATCGTAGGTGGGCATGGGATGCTCCGTCGTATATCGAAGTTTGCTTATATGGCGCCATTATAGGCAGGCGCGGGTGCCGCGCAAGGCGCTTCAGTCGCCCTCTGGCGGCGGTCGAGGAGCCGCTCGGGGCTTCCCGCGGGGCTCCGGTGTAGTCAGTTATACCCAAAGAAAAAAAGTGGGGACCCTCATAACCCGGCCGTCGAGTGCTTGACTCGAAGGTGTCATCAACCGGCAGATCGGAGGTGT
>JBAPYD010000543.1:0-2780 GCA_049284555.1 Chromatiaceae bacterium
GCTTACCTGGTCGCCGGCAAGCTCACTCATCTGCCGGTCTCCCCGTTCAAACTCCCGGCGGCCGCACAGGCCTCCGCGTGAATCAAACGGGTCAGGACCCTTGCCCACACGAAACGTAAGAGAGCCCTTTTTTGTGGCGGCTGGGAAGGACTTCGCTGGGCGTCTACGCTACCGGCTTTTCTCCTCTCTAGCCGAGCGGTCCCGTCGGATGGCACGCCAGTTTTCATGGCCTCGACCCCATGAATGAGGAGCGTGCCGAGGCCGGAATGTCTCGGGAGCCGATCCAATGCCAGATAAAGGCCTTTGACGAGCGTCTCCTTAACGGGCTAGCACGACCCGGTTGTTCGCGTCGTCGATGGTCACCCGGAATCGACCCAGGACGCTCATTCCCAGAAGGGCGTTGCCGCCGAGTCGGGTATCATCGATGAAGGCCGTCGCGACGCGAGTGACCTTCTGGTCCCCGAACCAAATGGCGGTCAGGGTCCCCAGCTGGGCATCGACGGTCCCATTCGCAGTCTGGACCGATTGCCGGCGCAAGCTCCCGGGGCCGATGCCCAAGGGCCCGAGCAGGGAGGCGGGCAGGACGACATAGTCAGCACCCGTGTCGAGGAGCAGCGGTCGTTGAACACGTTTGCCGCCCTCCCCCTCGAGGCTGAGCATCAGGGCGTGGGATGGCCCCTTACGCTGTGTCTCCACCACGATCTCTGCCGCGGGCGTTGCGTCGCCGGTGGCTTCCTCCTCGGCGGGCTGCTCTTCGGTTTGCGCCGCCTCCGGTTCAGGCGGAGCCACCGCCTGCGTTGCCCCGAGGATGATCACGCGCTCGACGCCACCGTCCGGCCGCTGCACGATAACGTGGTCGAAATGCTCCAACAGCACCCGAAGGCGCGGTATCAACGCTTCTCCTTCCGCGCGGCCGATGCTCTCCCGGGTGGTTTCCAGGTGGGCGGGCTTCATCGTGAAGCCATGGACGGACATCAGCCGTTCGAGCTCCTCGGCCACGTCCACTTGGGTGGGGTCCGCGGCTTCCTGGGCGACCAAGTGGCCCGCCGTGCAAGACAGCAGGGCGACGAGGGCCAGACGCCGGATTGGGGATGTGCGCTGCCGGGATGCTTTCATGTCGCTTCGGCCCGAAGGGCCGTCCTCTTGTTGCTGCACGACACCGAGCCGAATCCGCCACCGCGCCTTGGATGAATCTCAGGGATGCGGTCGGTTTTGGGCTTGTTAGCCGGTCCGCAGGGGCGGCCGGCGAGGCTTCAGACTAGCAGTGCGGTGGCCCTGACGCCAGCAAGTCCGGGTGTTACGAGCTGCCGGTTCGCATCGGGGTACCGGGATCGGTCAAGGAAGCCAGCGCCGGACCTTGTCCCCGCGGATGTTCGACTCCAGCACGCGGTCGTCCAAGCCGGTACTATGTCCCACTCGACGCTACGGGGCAGCCGCATCCATGGCCCCGTGCGCTCTAGGGCTCCATTTTCAGGGGCTTATCGCCACCGAAAATGGCGGGCCATCCTTGGCCCGCACGGGAAGCGCAATAAATCAGCGCTTCCCCAGGCGATCTATCCACGATCGCGAATGGTCAGTCGAGGAGGTAGACGTCGATGCTGCAATCCCTGAATACCCTAGGCAAGGTCCCTGTTGCCGGCGTCCTTTTCGCGGCACTGGCGATCTGGCTCGCCGGCGTAGTCCCAAGCCCGGAGATCGCTTGGGTCATGGCGTTCTTGCTGCTCACGGTCTTCCTGTTCGCGTTCGAGATCGTTGCGGTGGACGTTGCCGCGATTACGGTCATGGTTCTATTGGGGCTCACCAATCTCGTCGCGCCCTGGATGGGTCTGGAGCAAGGGCTGGTGCCCACCAGTCAACTGTTCGACGGGTTCGCGAGCAACGCGGTGATGTCCATCATCGCGGTGACGATCATCGGTGCCGGCCTGGACCATACGGGGCTGATGTCCCGGGTCGCGGGTTTCATCACGCGCGTAGGTGGGAGCACCGAGGCGCGGATCATCCCCCTCATCTCGAGCACCGTCGGGGTCATCTCCAGCTTCATGCAGAACGTGGGGGCCGCCGCCCTGTTCCTGCCGGTTGTCAGTCGTATCTCCGCGCGCACGGGGTTGCCCTTGTCCCGCTTGCTGATGCCGATGGGCTTCTGCGCCATTCTGGGGGGGACGATGACCATGGTCGGATCGAGCCCGCTGATCCTGCTCAACGATCTGATCCTGACCGCGAACCACGCGCTTCCGGATGGGGCGAGTCCCATCGAGACCTTCGCGCTCTTCGACGTGTCGCCCGTCGGGGTCGCGCTCCTGGTCGTTGGCATCCTGTACTTCGTCCTCGCCGGGCGCCTGGTGCTCCCGTCCAGGGACAACGAGATGATCGAAGGCTCGGACCCGATGACGTATTTCGCCGAGACCTACGGGATCGACGGCTTCGACGTCCGGGAGGTGAGGATCCCACCGGACAGCCCCCTGGTCGGCACGAGTGTGGATGCCATGGAGCGCGAATGGCGGGTTCGCACAATCGCCGTGGAGAAGGGCGACGGGCTGAGACTCGGGGCCGACGGCGTGGATCGTTCCACCGGCATCGAGGCGGGCAACACCCTGGCCCTCCTGGGCTCGCCGCAGCAGCTCAACCGATTCATGGACGCCAACCGGCTGCCGCTCAAGTCGGAGCTGGAGGTCTTCTCCGAGGCCTTGTCCTCCTCCAAGGCGGGCATCGCCGAGATCGTCATCCCGCCGGGATCGAGCCTCATCGGCAAGACCGCGCGGGATGTCTGGATGCGCAAGACC
>JBAPYD010000544.1:0-1732 GCA_049284555.1 Chromatiaceae bacterium
GCTTACCTGGTCGCCGGCAAGCTCACTCATCTGCCGGTCTCCCCGTTCAAACTCCCGGCGGCCGCACAGGCCTCCGCGTGAATCAAACGGGTCAGGACCCTTGCCCACACGAAACGTAAGAGAGCCCAAAATATCCGTATCTAGCGGGTGGTGCTGCGAAGATGCTGCACGCGATTCCAGATCTCTACGGTCGACCTGGTCTGGGGTTCACACGAAGAACCACCAGTGCTTTTGCGACGGTGGCGGTGTCCGAGGGGATGGCGTTTTCGGACAAGCTTCCGCTGGTCTTTGCCGAAGATGAAATAAACAAGACTGAATTGATGCTGTTGCTCGGAATCACGAACTCGTCGCCGTTTAGGTATCTCCTAGAACTATCCCTAGGCGCTGCCGATTCGGCAGCTCGTTCATATGAGACTGGGATCGTAGAAATGGTTCCGATTCCGAGCCACCTACACTCGCTCCGGCGAGATGCCGAGCAGCTCATGACTGCGGTGCGCGTCTTCGCGTCTTCACAATGGTGTCTCTTGGCTGCTTGCGAAACCAGTCAATATTTCGTGTTGCCCTTGCGTCTCCGGGCCTCCGCCCGCCCCAGTACCAACGACGCACAGCAGCTCCAAGATGAGGCCGTGTACAACCTATACGGCCTCAGCAATGAGGATCGAGCCGCGATTGAAAGGTCATTGGCACGCCCCGGGGCAAGTGACGAACATGGAGCCGACGACAACGGAGAGGACCCGACGGACGAGCCTCCTGAAGGCGAAGTGCTCCTTGCAAGTGATGGGCTCAGCTCTTGGCTCGTCGGTGTCGCCTTCGGCCGCTTCGACCCGCGCCTCGCCACCGGCGAACGCGCCATCCCGCCCGAGCCCGAGCCCTTCGACCCGCTGCCCTCGCGGTCGCCCGGCATGTACCCCGAGGGCGAAGAGCCCGCCGACCGCCCCGACATCCTCGTCGACGACGAAGGCCACCCCGACGACCTCGCGGCGCGCGCCCAAGCCGTCGCCGAGCGCGTGAAGGTCGACGTGCCCGAGAACCTCCGCGGCTGGCTCGCGAAGGAGTTCTTTCCTCTGCATATCCGGATGTACTCCAAGAGTCGCCGCAAGGCACCGATCTACTGGCAGCTTGCGACGCTCTCGGCGGGCTACTCGGTCTGGCTCTACATCCACGCCTTCAGCAAGGACACGCTCTTCCGCGTCCAGAACGACTACGTTGCGCCCAAGCTCGCCCACGAGGAGCGGCGCCTGGATGCGCTGGCCGCTGAACTGCGCGACGGCGCCACCGCCACCGAGCGCAAGGCCCTTGCCGAGCAACAGACCCTGGTCGAAGAGCTGCGTGCCTTCCTTGCCGAGGTGAAGCGCGTTGCGCCGCTTTGGAAGCCGAACCTCGACGACGGCGTCATCATCAACTTCGCCCCGCTCTGGCGGCTCGTCCCGCAGCACAAGGCCTGGCAGAAGGAGCTGAAGTCCACCTGGGACGCGCTCTGCGAGGGCGAGTACGACTGGGCCCACCTCGCCATGCACCTCTGGCCCGAGCGGGTCGTGCCCAAGTGCGCCAAGGACCGCAGCCTGGCGATCGCCCACGCGCTGGAGTCCGCCTTCTGGGAGGAGGACGACGACGGCAAGTGGCGGGCCAGGGTTCAGGGTGCGGGGTTCAGGGTTCAGGAGGTGGTCGACGAGCTCGTTCTGGAGCGCACCTCCGCCGCGGTCAAGGACGCGCTGAAGAGCCTGCTGGAGGC
>JBAPYD010000545.1:0-8689 GCA_049284555.1 Chromatiaceae bacterium
CCTGCAGGTCATCGCGGAGCAGGTCAACCTGGTCGAGGACGACATCGCCCGGCTCTACGACAATTGGTTCGTCGAAACCGGCGAAGATTGGGTAATCCCCTATATCGCCGACCTGGTGGGCCATCGCACCGTGCACGAGGCGGGCGAGCCGGGCGACCTGTCCAGCGCGGAAGGACGAACGCGCAACCGCATCCTGACGCCGAGGCGTGAGGTCGCCAATAACATCCGCTACCGTCGGCGCAAGGGTACGCTCGCGCTCCTGGAGCTGCTCGCCAACGACACGGCGGGATGGCCGGCGCGGGCAGTGGAGTTCTACCGGTTGCTGGCGCAGACCCAATCACTGCGCTACCAGCACCCCGAGCGTGGGCGCACGGCCGATCTGCGCGATGTCGACACGCTCGCCCTGCTCGACGGGCCTTTCGACGAACTCGCACACACCGTCGACGTGCGCCGCATCGTCTCGGGCCACAAGCCGGGTCGCTACAACATCCCAAGCGTGGGCGTGTTCACGTGGCGCCTGCGGGCCTGTTCGATCACCCGTGCGCCGGCGTGCTGCCTGGAGGGAGTCGGCCCTCACGTGTACATGTTCAGCGCTCTCGGCAACGATACGCCTCTATTCGTGCGCCCGCGGCAGCAGGAAGACCCGAGCGCCATCGCCAGCGAGCTCGACCTGCCAGTACCCATCCGTCGGCGCGCATTCGCCGCGCCACCCGTCCATGGAAAACTCGCCGGTGCTTCGCCGGACTATTACGGTCTCGCCACGAGCGAATCCGACCCGGAAACCCAGGTGGCCCAAAGCCTCGTCATCTGGGCCGAGGACTGGCCGACCAAAGGCGCGGACCACGGGCAGCCCATCGACGCATCGCAAATCGTCCCCGCCGACCTCAGCGATTGGAGCTATGTACCGCTCCGGAACCATGTGGCGGTGGACCCTGTGCTCGGCCGCTTCATGTTTCCCCCCAAGCAGCTGCCGAAACGCGGGGTATGGGTGTCGTACCACTATGGCTTCAGCGCTGACATGGGCGGCGGCGAATACGCGCGTCCGCTCGGTGAAGTCAAGGGTGCACAGCTCATTCGAGTGGAGGGCCAGAAGGAGCTGCGTGTCGCACTGCAGTGGTGGCAGCGCCAAACCAACGGAAGCAGCGACCCCCAACCGGAACAACCGCAGGACGCGGTAATCGAAATCACCGACAGCGGCGTCTACGTGCTGCCCATCGACATCCTGCTTGCGCCGGGGCATACCTTGCAGATCCGCGCGGCCCCGCGCACCCGGCCTGTCTTACGTCTACTCGATTGGCAGACCGACCGCCCGGACAGCCTGTCGGTAGAAGGCCGCAAGGGCAGCCGTTTCACACTCGACGGAGTGGTGGTGACCGGCCGCGGCGTACAGATTGAAGGCGAGCTTGCCTCCTTCACCCTGCGCCATTCCACCCTGGTTCCCGGCTGGTCGCTGGAGAGCAACTGCGAGCCGCGCCGCCCCGCGGAGCCGAGCATCGAGCTCATCAACAGCAACGCCTGCGTCGTTATCGAGCACAGCATCGTTGGCTCCATCCAGGTGAACAACGACGAAGTGCTAACCGACCCGGTAAGGGTTCGGGTGAGCGACAGTATCCTCGACGCGACGGGCGCCCATTGCGAAGGCCTGGAGTGCGAAGCGATTGGCGCAGCCGGTCTGCTGCGGGCCCATGTCCTCGTGCGCATCGTGCGCAGCACGGTCATCGGCCGCGTGATGGTGCATGCCATCGAGCTCGCGGAGAACAGCATTTTCGTCGGGTCCGTTAGCGTCGGCAGGCGCCAGATCGGGTGCATGCGCTTCTGCTACGTCCCGCCCTGCTCACGCACGCCCAAGCGCTTCAACTGCCAGCCCGATCTGGCACGCAAGACCATCGCGGAGAGAATGCGGAGCGAGGCGGACGCGGACCTCCTGCCACCGCCAGCGGACGCGGACATTGCCGCTGCCCAAGAGCAGGAGGACGTGCGCGTACGACCGCAGTTCAACAGCCTGCGCTACGGCGCGCCGACCTATTGCCAGCTCTCCTGCGACTGCGCCGAGGAAATCGCGCGCGGCGCCGACGACGAATCCGAGATGGGCGCGTTCCATGATCTGTTCCAGCCCCAGCGGCTCGCCAACCTGCGGGTACGCGTCGACGAGTACGCACCGGCTGTGATGGAGGCCGGCATTTTGATTGCGAACTAGGAGTAGAAACATGAACGGCGACTTCACGCGCGATACCTTTGACCCGCTTAAGCACTTCAGTCGCGTACTCATGCAGCAAGGCCGCGTGCAGCTCGACGCGGACTGGAACGAGCAGACCTCCATCCTACTGCATTACATCCGTACGCTCGCCTCGGATCTATTGGGCGCCCACGCCGGGCCGGCTGAGGGCATGGGGTTCCATCTCATTACCAGCGAGACCGTGAAAGGCTGGAAAGAAGAGGATTGGGCCAACTTCGAGCCGGACCCGGGGCGGCGCGAGGTCCTGAGCGATGCGGTCCAAGACGACAAGGACGCCGCCATCGGCGTCGGCCGCTACTACGTGCAAGGGATCTTGGTGGAAAACCATCGCCCCATTCTCTATACCGAGCAGGTCGGCTATCCGTTCACACCGGAAGGAGAGTTCTCCAATCTGAAAGACAAGGAACTGCTCGTCTACCTGGACGTGTGGGAGCGCCACGTCACCTACGTGCAGGATGATCACATCCGCGAAGTGGCCCTCGGCGGCCCGGACACCTGCACCCGTGCTCAGGTGGTGTGGCAGGTAAAAGCGCTGATCCGGGACAAGCAGAAGACGTTCGACTGCAATGTCCTGGATGCGCTGCTGGAGCGTCAGAACCCGCCCAAGCTCCTTGCCCGCGCGCGACGCGCCACGTCATCACCGGAGTTGTGCTCGGTGTCGCCCGAATCGAAATATCGCGGGCTCGAGAATCATCTCTACCGCGTCGAAGTTCACGAAGTCGGTGTCGTCGGCGAAGCGAAAGGCAGTGCCAAAAGGACCCCAGCGACCGCTACATTCAAATGGTCGCGAGATAACGGCTCGGTCGTGTTCCCAATCGTCTCGCTTGGCGGCACCAACGCGATCGTTGCGACTCTCGGACGCGATCAATGCTCCCAGTTGACGGAGGGCGACTGGGTGGAAGTGAGCGACGACAGCTACGCCCTGCGCGGGGAGTCCGGTCCCCTGGCTCAGGTGGAGCGTGTGGACCGCGACGAGCTCAAGATCACACTCAAGTCGCCCGACGGCGTAGCCGACCTGCCCAGCTACGCGGAGAGCGAGACGTCGAGCAAGCACCCGCTGCTAAGGCGCTGGGACCACGACGGCGATCTGGCGGCTTACCACGGCGCATTACCCGTAACCGAGTCCGCGACGACCGAAGACGGGTGGATCGCGCTGGAGGACGGCGTGGAGATCCGGTTTGCCAAGGACGGCGAGTACCGTGTCGGCGACTACTGGCTCATCCCGGCGCGCGTGGCTACCGGCGATGTGGAATGGCCCATCCAGCTCGACGCCAACGGTAGGCCGAAATCCGATGCCCCAGCCGAGTTACCTCCCCGCGGCCCGGAGCATTACTTCGCGCCGCTGTACCATTTGAGGCGCACAAAAAATGGCACGACAGTCGAAGACTGCCGCTGTCCCATCGAGAAGTTGCCCTGCGCGATCCAGAAGTGAAGCAACGGTTGGCAGGGCGTTCGATGCTAAGGCAGTTGTGTGTGCCCAAGCACTGCGGCTGCGGCGGGCGAGGAGCCGGCCGGGCGGCACGAGAAGCTGCCGAAGCGATGGCGTGGCCGACCCCCCAGAGTATGCCTCTACGGGCCGGCTCCAAACCGCACTCAAGCCACATTGGCTGAAGGCCGTTGTCGTGAGCGTCGAGGGTGAAGTCGAGCGCAAGCGAACCGTAGACCCTGTCGCCGATATTGGGATCGAACAGGGCGATGAACAGGCTCCCGGTGGAGATGTAGCTGTCGCCCAGCTGCTGGGCCTCCTCGTAGGCGAGGCGGAACAGCTCGGCCACCTCCTGGGTCGCCACGATCTGGTTGGCCTGTACGGGTGCCGCACGCTGGTAGTGCTGGCGGATGCGGCCCTTGATGCGCTCGGCCGCCTCGCCCGGGTTGGACAACAGGTTCCCCAGGATGCTGGCGGGCTCCGAATCGGGCTGGGACAACAAGGCGAGGAGGATGAAGTCCGGCGTGAGCAGGTTCTGGCGCAGGCTGGCGAGCTCCGCCACCGCCATCTCCAGGGTCTGCAGCACCTTTCTGGTGCTGAGCTGGGTAAAGTTCTGGATCATGGCCTTGTCCTTACCGGGGTAGGAAACGTCCGCTTGGTGGGCCCTCGCCGAGCAGCCGAGTCCGCGAGGCGGGGCGACCCCGCAGACGCCACGACATGCCATAGCCCAGAAACCATCCAGGCGCCCACGATCTCGTGCCTGCCTCAAGGGGAGGCAGGTTGCGCCCCAAGGCCGAAGACCCCCATTTCGGCCCTCCCGAGCGGACCTTGGAGCCGGGTGGCTCGGCGTCGAACGGCCCCGACGTCCGCCAATCCCAGGCCACGACGCAAATTGAACCGGACGGGACGGATGCGATTCCTGGGAGAGGGCTTCTCGTGCCGAACGCGCACGAGGGACCCGGCAGAGGGGATCGCTCCGGTATCTTCGGGCCCCGCGGTGACGGGGGACAAAAAAGCGACCGATCGAGCGATGACAGGGGCCGCGGCAAGGCTATACTGCGCCGATCATAGTTCTTTCCCTGCGGCCGGTCCCCAACCCAGGACACCCAGCTTCCCCCGCGGCCCGCCTTCCGCAGATGCGCCTCTTCTGGTCCCTGTTAAGCGCCTTCCGGGTTCCCATCACGCCCGCCATCTGGGAGCGCTTCGTACAGATGATGCGCGAGCTCGGACGCTCCAGCGTGGGTCCAAAGGCCCGCGGTCTGCTCGTAATGCTGATCCTGTTCATGTTCGCGATCAACGGATTGAACGTGCTGAACAGCTACGTGAACCGGGACTTCATGACCTCGATCGAGAATCGGGACATGGATGCCTTCGTGTTCTACGCATTGCTGTATGTGGGCGTCTTTGCCCTCTCCACCGTGGTCGCCGTCCTCTTCCGCTACGTGGAGGAGAGCCTGGGGCTGCTGTGGCGCAAATGGCTCACGGACCAGGCCATCGACCGTTACCTCGAGGACCGGACCTATTTCCGGCTCCACGTCAACGGGGGACTGCAGAACCCGGATCAGCGCATCTCCGAGGATATCCGGGCCCTGACCGCCACCACCCTGTCCTTCGGGCTCATGTTCCTCAACGCCAGCTTCACCGTCATCGCCTTCTCCGGCGTCCTGTGGAGCATCAGTCCACTGTTGTTCGTGGTCGCAGTCGTCTATTCCATCACCGGCTCCCTCCTGACCATCTACCTGGGCAAGCCCCTCGTACGGCTCAATTACGATCAGCTCGACCGGGAGGCCAACTTCCGGGCGCGGCTGGTCCACGTGCGCGAGAACGCCGAGTCTGTCGCGCTTCTGCGGCGCGAGGGGCGCCTCCGGGAACGGCTCAAGGAACGGCTTGAGCAGCTGACCACGAACTTCAAGCGCATCATCGAGGTGAACCGCAACCTGGGCTACTTCACGACCGGCTACAACTATCTCATCCAGATCATCCCCGCCCTCATCGTCGCCCCCCTCTTCATCCAGGGAAAGGCGGAATTCGGGGTCATCACCCAATCCGCCGTGGCCTTCGGCCACCTGCTCGGGGCCTTCTCACTCATCGTCACCCAGTTCCAATCCATCTCCACCTACGCGGCGGTGGTGGCTCGACTCAACGCCTTGCGGGAGGCGATGACCCAGGAGCGACCCTCCCCCTCCCCGACGGTCGAGCTGGCCGAATCCGTGGGCAGCGTGGCGTTCGAGCACCTGACCCTCGACGGGCCGCGGGACGGGCGCGTCCTGGTCAAGGACCTCAGCCTATCGGTGCCCGCCGGAATCTGCCTGCTGGTGCGCTCCACGAGCGAGGCGGCGGAGAAGGCCTTGTTCCGGGCCACGGCGGACCTGTGGTACCGCGGCGAGGGCCGTATCCTGCATCCGGGACATGACGAGATCTTTTTTCTCCCGGAGCGCCCCTACGTTCCCCCTGGGACCCTGAGAGACATCCTGTTGCGCACCGGTGAGGAGGAGCTGGTCCCCGACGAGCGCATCCTGAAGTGCCTCACGGACCTCAACCTCGGTCACGTGCTCGAGAAGGCGGGCGGCCTGGACGTGGAGCAGAAATGGGACGACATGCTGTCTCTGGGCGAGCAGCAGCGCTTGAGCTTCGCGCGGGTCCTCCTCGCGGAGCCCCGTTTCGTCTTCCTCGATCACCCGAGCCGCGGACTGAGCGAGTGCCCCCTATGGGATCTCCTCAATCTGCTGCGGCAGCAGGACATCACCTATCTGACCCTGGGGGATAACACGGATGATCCGCGCTTCTACGATCGGCTCCTGGAGATCGAGGCCGACGGCTCCTGGCGTCTGCGCCCGCCCGGCGGCGGGGAGCTGGTCGACAACGGAAACGGGACCGGGCAGGAGAAGGCAGCCCAGTCGCTCAGCCCCACTCCCGCGTGCCATGTCCCCGATTCCGAGCCGTGACAGCGCCGACCTTCCCGCCCGACTTCCTCTGGGGGGCCGCCACCTCGGCCTATCAGATCGAGGGCTCCCCGCTTGCGGACGGTGCCGGCCCCAGCATCTGGCACCGTTTCAGCCACAACCCGGGCCGAGTAGCCAACGGTGAGACGGGCGACCTGGCCTGCGACCACTATCGCCGCGTGAGCCAGGATCTGGAGCTGATGGGACGCCTGGGGCTCCAGGCGTACCGATTCAGCATCGCCTGGGGCCGGGTGCTGCCGGATGGACGAGGGACGGCCCGCTCGGCGGGACTGGACTTCTACGAACGCCTGGTGGACGGGCTGCTGGAGCGGGGCATCCAGCCCATGGTCACCCTCTACCATTGGGACCTGCCCGCGGCCCTGCAGGATCGCGGAGGCTGGCTCAGCCCCGACAGTCCGTCCTGGTTCGCCGACTATGCGGCGCTCCTATTCAGTACCCTGGGAGACCGGGTACCCCTCTGGGTGACCCTGAATGAGCCCTGGGTGGTAACCGTGCTGGGCCATCTCACGGGGGACCACGCCCCGGGGCACCAGGACCTCTTCGAGGCGCCTCGGGTGGCACACCATTTACTTCTGGCCCACGCAGAAGCGGTCGCCGCCTATCGTGCGATCGCACGGGGCCGCATCGGGATCGCAGTCAATCTGGAGCCCCAGCATCCCGCCACCCCCGCGGACGCGGTCGCTGCCGCCAGACGCGACATCTTCGTCAACCGTTGGTTCCTGGACCCCCTGTTCCTGGGTACCTATCCCCAGGAGATGGAATCCATTTTCGGTGCCGCCTGGCCCGATCCACCCGAGCGGGAGCTGCAACGGATCCGCAGCCCCGGGGATTTCCTGGGAGTCAATTACTACTCTCGCGGACTGGTGCAGTCGGACCCGTCCGCCCATCCACTCGGGGCTGCGCGAATCGTCCCCGAAAGAGCACCCCTCACCGCCATGGACTGGGAGGTCTACCCCGAGGGGCTGACCGAGATCCTGGTTTGGCTCAAGAACCGATATGGCAACCTGCCGCTCTACGTCACCGAGAACGGGGCGGCCTTCGACGATCCGGGGCCCTTGGACGGCGAGGTCCCCGACGCCGACCGGGTGGCCTATCTGCGCGCTCACCTCCTGGCCGCGCGTGACGCCGTGGCACAGGGGGTGGACCTCCGGGGCTACTTCGTCTGGTCGCTCCTCGACAACTTCGAGTGGGCCCAGGGCTACGACAAGCGCTTTGGCCTCGTCCAAGTGGACCCGCTCACCCGGAACCGCACACCAAAGCGCAGCGCCCGCTTCTACAGCGACGTCATCCAGACCAACGGGGAGAGCCTGTCCTAAGGCGCTCGGGGACCGATACCCCGGCGAGACGTCCCGGCATCAGCCCTCGAACAGGGACGGATCCCCCTTGCCCACACGCATGACCTCGGGAGGATCCGCGATCATGTCGACCACGGTGGTGGGCTCCAGCCCGCAGAAGCCCCCGTCGATCACCAGATCCACCAGCTTGTCGAGGCGCTCGCGCATCTCCTCCGGGTCCGTCAGGGGCCGGTCGTCATCCGGCAGTATCAGGGTGGTGGAGAGGATCGGCTGGTCGAGCTCCGCGAGCAGGTCGCGGCAGATGGCGTTGTCCGGCACTCGGATGCCGATAGCCTTGCGCCGAGGGTGGAGCAACCGTCGGGGCACCTGCTTGGTGGCCTCGTGAATGAACGTGTAGGGCCCGGGCGTGAGGGTCTTCAGGAGCCGGAAGGCCTGGTTGTCGATCTTGGCGTAGGTGGTGATCTCCGAGAGGTCCCGGCACACCAGCGTGAAGTGGTGCTTGTCGTCGAGACGACGAATCCGGCGGATGCGCTCCATGGCGTCCTTGGCCCCGATCTGGCAGCCGAAGGCATAGGAGGAATCGGTCGGATAGACGATGACGGCGCCGCCGAGCAGGATCTCGACCGCGCGGCGGATCAGACGGACCTGGGGGTTCTCAGGGTGGATTTGGAAGAACTGGGCCACGGACGCGCTTACCGATTCCTCAGGCCGCGCTGTGCACGGATGCCCGGTGGGCGAGCACCTCGGGCCATTCGGACCAGATCGGGAC
>JBAPYD010000546.1:0-1948 GCA_049284555.1 Chromatiaceae bacterium
ACCCCTCACTGACCTCACCCGTGGCCTTTCTGGGCGACGTGGAGCTGGCCCCGCTGCTGCGGTGCGTCCGCGGGGGGATGACATCGCCCGAGCTGTTGCGCTCCTGGATGCCTCGGGTTCCCCCCGACAAGGGCCTGCCCATCGCCCACTGGCTGATGGCGCGCGGACTCCTGGTCCCGTATGAGCGGGGTCCCATGGCACACCATCGGGGGCTGGCATGACCCCGGCCCTGGGCGACTGGCTTCGTGCCAACGACCTCGCGGAGCTCGAGGCGATCTTTGTGGCCAACGAGGTCGACTTCAGGACCCTGAAGATCCTGACGGACTCGGACCTCAAAGAGCTGGGTCTGGCCTTCGGGCCTCGCAAGCGCATTCTTGATGCCATCGCGAAGCTGCAACGCCAAGACGGGTGCCTGCCGGGGGAGGCCGACAGGCCCTCGCCCGCCGAAACAATGGGCGAGCGGCGGCAGTTGACCGTCATGTTCTGCGATCTGATCGGGTCCACGGCCCTTTCCACGCTCCTCGACCCCGAGGAGCTCCGGGAGCTGATCCAGACCTATCGCAAGGCCTGTGGCGATGTGGTTGCACGCTACGACGGCCATGTCGCCCAGTACCTCGGGGACGGACTGCTGATCTACTTCGGATGGCCCACGGCGTACGAGGACGCGGCCGAGCGCGGGGTCCGCTCGGGCCTGGAGATCGTGCGGGCGGTCAATGCCATACGCGGGGCGTCCAAACTCTCGGTCCGCGTGGGCCTGACCACCGGAACCGTGGTGGTTGGCGAGAGATCCCCCGAAGACAACACCGAGGCGAAGCTGGCGGTCGGGGAGGCGCCCAATCTTGCGGCCCGCGTTATGAGCCTCGCGGGCCCGGACCAGGTCGTCATCGCGCCGGCGACCCGCCGCCTGATCGGCGATGCCTTTGCGCTCGCGGATCTCGGCACCCACAGCCTCAAGGGGTTCGCGGAGCCGATCCCCCTCTGGCGCGTCGATGCCGTCCGGAAGACGGAGGGTCGCTTCGACGCCGCTCATGCAGGGAAGCGGCTGACCGACCTGGTCGGGCGTGAGGAGGAGCTCGAGCTGCTCCTCGGCCAATGGCAGCAGGCGCGGGACGGGAGAGGGCGGGTGGTGCTCGTCGGCGGCGAGGCCGGCATCGGGAAATCCCGTCTCTGCCACGCCCTGCGACAGCGCCTCGAGGAAGCCCATACCGCGCTGCGCTACCAGTGCTCCCCCCACTTCACCAACTCCGCCCTCTATCCCATCATCGAGCAGCTCGAATTTGCGGCGAAGTTGACCCGTGAGGACGATCCCGAGCAGCGGCTGGACAAGCTCGAGGCCTTGCTCGCGGCGAACGGGGGTAAGGCGACCGATGCCGTCGCGCTCCTGGCGGATCTGCTGTCGCTGCCCACCCGCCGCTATCCGCCCCTCCAGCTTTCACCTCAACGCCGGAAGGAAAGGCTCCTGGAGGCGCTGGTCGAGCAAATCGAAGTCCTATCAGGCAAGCAGCCTCTGCTGATCGTGTTCGAAGATCTGCATTGGGTGGACCCCACCACCCAGTCGTTTCTCGACGCCCTGGTCCAGCGGCTTCCCCGGTTGCCGGTGCTCTTGGTCGCGACCCACCGCACCAACTACTCCGCGCCCTGCAATGGCCTGGCCCACGTGACCAGCCTCGCGCTCCTCCGACTGACACCCGGCGCGATCACCCGGTTCGTCGGCATCATGACCGAGGGGCGCGAGTTGCCCGCCGAGGTGTTGGAGGAGATCATTTCCCACACCGACGGCATCCCCCTGTTCGTCGAAGAGCTGACGAAGTCGGTGCTGGAATCGGGGCTACTGCACGAGAGTGGAAACCAATACCGACTCGCGTCTCCCTTGCCCACTCTGGCGATCCCCACCTCTCTGCGAGACTCGCTCGCGGCGCGCCTGGACCGCCTCGCCCCGGTCAAGGAG
>JBAPYD010000547.1:0-3248 GCA_049284555.1 Chromatiaceae bacterium
CTCGAGGGCCTCCACCAGCGGCGACGGCGCCGCTGCGGCGGATGGCAGCGGGCGGGGCCCATACTGGCGCCCTCCCCGCCGCGCGGCAGGGGCAGGGGAGACCTCGTTGACGACGATCCCGTCAGGAAGATCGATCCGCAAGCCGCTGGAACGTACGATCTCGGACATGGCAAACACTCCCTGGATGCAGTCGAGGAAAAGGCGGGGATGAATTGTTCCCAATCAATCGAAAACTCTGGCACAGATCGGAGTCGCGTCAAGGTCCGGTCAGGGGTCTCCTGGTCTTTCACTCAGACCCGAGACCCCAACAGGTTCTTCGCGGGGCCTTTGTCAGGCAGCTCCCGAATTCGGTACGATGGCAGCGTCGAGACCGATGCACGTTTTCAAGGCAATATCAGCAACATAGAGCCCAATAGATGGACATTGGCTCGCATCTAAGTGATCCTTGCGCAGTTCAAGTAGCCTGGCGATGACGGAGATGCACTCCGCTGGTTGCCTCTCCCGGCAGCGACAGGGCCGCAAGATTTTCCCGGCAGCTAAATGATTGATCTACCTACATGATCACGGGCGAGCTCAGGTCCAAAGTCGACCGCATCTGGGACACGATGTGGTCCGGCGGTATCTCCAATCCCCTCTCCGTCATCGAGCAGCTCACCTATCTGCTCTTCATCAAGCGGCTCGACGAGCTGCACACGCTGCGGGAGCGCAAGGCGGCCCGCTTAGGCCAGCCCATCGAGAAGCCGATCTTCAGGCCCGACCAGAACGCCCTGCGCTGGTCGTGGTTCAAGGAGATGTCCCCGGAGCAGATGTTCGCCACGGTCAGGGACCGGGTCTTCCCCTTCATCAAGACCCTCGGACGGAACGGCGGCGACGAGGCGGAGGGCGACTCCACCTACAGCCACCACATGAAGGACGCGCTCTTCATGATGCCCACGCCGCGGGTGCTGGCCAACGTGGTGGACCAGCTCGACGGCATCGACATGGCCGACAGCGATACCAAGGGCGACCTCTACGAGTACATGCTCGGCAAGATCGCCAGCGCCGGGCAGAACGGTCAGTTCCGCACCCCGCGCCACATCATCAAGCTGATGGTGGACATGGCCGCCCCGGTGCCGAAGGATGTCATCTGCGACCCGGCCTGCGGCACCGCCGGCTTCCTGATCGCCGCCTTGGAGTACCTGCGCGCACACCACGCGGACGCCATCTACAAGAGCGAGGAGAGCCGCCGCAAGTTCAACAGCGGCACCTTCCACGGCTTCGACTTCGACAGCACCATGCTGCGCATCGGCAGCATGAACATGCTGCTGCACGGGGTGGAGAACCCCGACATCCGCTACAGGGACTCCCTGGCCCAGTCCGATGAGGGCGACGGGGAGAAGTACAGCCTGATCCTCGCCAATATGCCCTTCGCCGGCAGCCTCGACTACGAGTCCACCGCCAAGGACCTGCTGCAGATCGTCAAGACCAAGAAGACCGAGTTGCTCTTCCTCGCCCTGTTCCTGCGCCTGCTCCAGACCGGCGGGCGCGCGGCGGTCATCGTGCCGGACGGGGTGCTGTTCGGCTCCAGCAAGGCCCACAGGACCTTGCGCAAGATCCTGGTCGAGGATCAGAAGCTCGACGCCGTCATCTCCATGCCCTCGGGCGTCTTCAAGCCCTACGCCGGGGTCTCCACCGCCATCCTGCTCTTCACGAAAACCAACTCGGGCGGCACCGACCAGGTCTGGTTCTACGACATGCAGGCCGACGGCTTCTCGCTGGACGACAAGCGCACCCCGCAGCCGGACAGGAGCGACCTGCCGGACATCCTCGCCCGCTGGCGCTCATTGAAATCCCCCTCTCCCTCCGGGGGAGAGGGCCGGGCTGAGGGGGAAGCCGAGCGCCAGCGCACCGACCGCAGCTTCCTGGTGCCGAAGGACGAGATCGCCGGCAACGACTACGACCTGTCCATCAACCGCTACAAGGAGGTCGAGTACGAGGCCGTGGAGCACGACTCGCCGAGGGAGATCCTGGCACGGCTGGCGAGGCTGGAGGAGGAGATCGCCGAGGGCCGTAAGGAGTTGGAGGGGATGTTGGGATGATTCGCCGATCCTTCCGATTCAGACGTAGGTTGGGCCCGCGCAGAAGGCCCAACACTCAAGGGGTTGCATCGACCTGATCGTTAGGCTTCCTCCCTCAGCCCAAGCGACGGCCGGTGCCCTTGCCTGGCGACCAGGGCAGGACTAGAGTATCTACAACTCAGTATGTACATCAGGTCGATACCATGAGCACCTTGACCACCCGCGTCTTCGTGAACGGCAACAGCCAAGCCGTCCGCATCCCAGCGGAGTTCCGTCTCGATACGGATCGCGTCGAGATCACCCGGACGGCGGAGGGCGATCTGCTGCTGCACCCCATCCGCGAAGCTCGTGGCGTGGCCCTCCTGCGTGCGCTGGCAGGTTTCGACGACGACTTCATCGCCGCACTGGAGGCCGACCGCGCCGAGCAGCCGCCGATGCAGGATCGAGAGCCGTTGTGAGATACATGCTCGACACGAACATCCTGATCTACCTCCTCAAGCATCACCCACCCGAGATCGCGGCACGGGTGGACGCCCTGCCCCCGACGGACAACCTGTGCATGTCGTTCGTCACCTATGCCGAGCTCCTCAAGGGCGCGGAGCGCAGTACGCGCAAGGCCGACGTCATCCAACGCCTCGACCGGCTGACCCGCCAAGTACCCGTCAACTACCCGGCCGGCGCCGACATCTGCCGACATTACGCCCGGCAGTTCACGCGCCTGCGGACAGCCGGAACGCCGATCGGCGCCAATGACCTGTGGATCGGCTGCCACGCGCTCGCCGAGGCGGCGACGCTGGTGACCAACAACGCGCGCGAGTTTCAGCGTCTGGACGGGCTCGCCGTCGAGAACTGGGTTCCATCGCCGTGAGCGCGCGGCCGGGAACGCGGAGCTCGGAGTGGCTGGCGAAGCGGGAGGAGGAGATCGCCGAGGGGCGGAGGGAGTTGGAGGGGATGTTGGGATGAGTTGGCCTACGGCCGCAATCGGCGAAGTCTGTGAAGTCGTTTCGGGCGCGACGCCAAAGACGGGGAATCCGGCGTTTTGGGATGGTGATGTCCCATGGGCTACGCCGAAAGACTTGAGTGAACTTGTTGAGAAGAACCTCACTGACACTCCTAGAAAAATCACGACAGAAGGTCTGAAAAGTTGCTCAGCCAGGCTGTTACCTGAGCGATCCGTACTATTCAGCTCAC
>JBAPYD010000548.1:0-5095 GCA_049284555.1 Chromatiaceae bacterium
GACATAGGTGGCATAGGCGGCGAGGGCCAGCAGCATCTGGTCCCGCACCCCCAGGAGGTCCCAGCCGACGACCACGAGATAGGCGGTGTGCAGGGCCAGGACCAGCATGCTGAAGACGTCCTCCCAGAAGAAGGGCCGTGCGAACAGCCAGCGGCCGAACACCTCCCGCTCCCAGATCGACCCGGTCACCATGATGGTGTAGAGCACCAGGGTCTTGACCACGACGGACAGGGTCGCCGCTTGCTCCCCGGCGCCGGTCCAGAGGAAACGTAGGACCAGCCCCAGGCTCACGAGGAAGACCAGGAACTGGATTGGGGCAAGGATCCCCTGGACCAGCGTCCAGGGCGACGCATCGCGACGCGTGCGCTCCTCCGCGGTGTAGAGAGGCATAGCCGTGCAGGAACCCTAAGAACGTTTGCTTTTGGTGGCGACAGCGTCCGCTGTCCACTCCTCCTCGATCCACAATCTAGACCCCAGTTGGACGAGTGTCAACGTAGATTGACGTTCTATAGACTTGACATTCGCCGGGCAAGGGACACACTTGAGTGGAGCCCGGTTGGCCGCGGGTGTGGCTTCGCCAAGCCCAGGCCACCCGTTCCCGCGCATGTGGGTTTCGGGGTGCCTGCACGGCCCCTTTGCCCCAGAAGAGCGCATCAAGACCGTTGCGAGGCCTGGTGATGCGGTACCCCCTGGCCCCGTGGCGTCGAATGAGCGGCAAAAGCCTGGGGTCTTGCGCGTGTGTCCCATCGAGGTCCCGGTGGAGCTGAGCGGCCAACTCGAGGTCGGCGTGGCCGCGATGCTGGCGAACTCCGTCGCCGACATCGCCCTATTGATCGATAAGGGAGGGGCCATCCTCGACGTGAGCGTGGGGAACGAGGCCCTGGCGCAGGAGGTGAACGGGGACTGGGTCGGCAAACAGTGGACCGACACCGTCTCCGCGGACACCCGCCCCCGTATCGAATCCCTGCTTCGGGACCTCCACGCGGACAAGTTCGGCGAATGGCGCCAGGTGGTGCACCAGGGTCGCCAGGGCCGTGGCATCCCGGTTCAGTACCGGGCGATCCGCGTCGGGAGCCAAGGGCACGTGCTGGCCTTCGGCCGGGAGCTCCAGGTGGTGGCCTCGCTGCAGCAGCAGCTGGTGGACGCCCAGCAGGCCCTCGAGCGGGACTACTGGCGCTATCGTCAGATGGAGACCCGCTACAGGCTCCTGTTCCAAAGCGTCTCGGAGGCGGTTCTGATCGTGGACTCCACCCTGCGGCGGGTGGTGGAGGCCAACCCGGCGGCCGCGGCGCTCCTGGGCGATTCGAGCCACACGCTGGTCGGCCGGCCGTTCCCGGAGGGTTTGGAGCCGGAGGGCATGCGCGCCGTCGACAACTTGCTCGGGTCGGTGCTGGGCAGCGGGCGGGCCGACGGCGTCAGCGCCCGGCTCCTGGAGACCGGGGTCGATCTGACGGTCTCCGTGTCACTCCTGCGCCAGGATGACGCCGTCCTCTTCGTGGTGCGGCTTGGGCCGTTCCCGGTCGCGCCCCAAGGGCGTCCCCTGCCGGAGCAACAGGCCCGGCTGATCCAGGCAGTGGGCGCGGCCCCCGACGCGATCCTGATCACGGACGAGGAGGGGCGTATCCTGGCCGCCAACCGCTCCTTCCTGGACCAGGTGGAGCTCACCAATGAGCATCTGCTGCGGGGACAGTCCCTGGAGCGGTGGTTGGGACGGGGCAGCATCGATCTCAACGTGCTCCTGAGCACCCTGCGCCAGCACGGGTCCCTGCGGCTCTTCCGAACCAACCTCCGGGGCCAGTACGGCGCCACCGTGGAGGTGGAGATCTGCGCCGCCGCCGTCCCCGATGGGGAGCGCGCCTGCTTCGGGTTCTTCATCCGCGACATCGGGCGGCGTCTGGGGGTGGAGCGGGCGGTGCAGGCGGGCCTGCCGGTCTGGGTGGGGGAGCTCACGGAGCGGGTCGGAAGCGCGCCCCTCAAGGACCTGGTGCGGGAGGCGACGGACTTGATCGAGCGCCTCTGCATCGAGGCGGCCCTGCGGCTCACCAACGGCAATCGGGCCTCCGCGGCCGAGCTCCTCGGGCTCAGCCGTCAGAGCCTCTATGTGAAGCTGGCGCGTTACGGGATCGGGGGGGAGATCCCGGAGGCCGACTGAGCCCGACGGGCCGGAGACGGTGAGACAGCCGTCAAGCCACGTTGACATGGAAAACTGTCAGCTATACTTTGCACCCATGGACCCACCTGCAATCCTGAGCGCCCCGGCTCAGCGGCCCTCGGTCGCGGCCGTCCTGGAGCTCCTGAAGCCCATCACGTGGTTCCCCCCCATGTGGGCCTTCGCCTGCGGGGTCGTTTCCTCCGGGGTGCCCCTGGAGGGTCGCTGGCCGCTCGTGATCGCCGGCGTGGTCCTGGCGGGGCCCCTGGTCTGTGCGACCAGTCAGGTGGTGAACGACTGGTTCGATCGCCACGTGGATGCCATCAACGAGCCAGACCGTCCCATCCCCTCGGGCCGTGTCCCGGGCCAGTGGGGGCTTTCGATCGCCGTCGTCTGGTCCGTCCTGTCTCTGCTGGTGGCCGCCACCCTGGGTGTTTGGGTCTTCTGGGCCGCGGCCCTGGGCCTCGTTCTCGCCTGGGCCTACAGTGCTCCCCCGGTGCGGCTCAAGCGCAACGGCTGGTGGGGCAACGCCGCGGTCAGTCTGTCCTACGAGGGGCTCGCCTGGGTGACGGGCGCGGCCGTGATGATCGGCGGGGCCCTTCCGGACTGGCGCATCCTGGCCCTTGCCGGTCTCTATAGCCTGGGGGCCCACGGGATCATGACCCTAAACGACTTCAAGGCCATCGAGGGTGACCGCCGCATGGGTATCCGTTCCCTTCCGGTCCAGCTGGGGGTGCGGGGTGCCGCCTGGGTCGCCTGCGCCGTCATGGCCCTTCCCCAGATGACCGTGGTGTGGCTGCTCCATGACTGGGGGCGCCCCCTCCAAGGGCTCGTGGTGGGGGTGCTGCTCACCGTTCAGATCGGGCTCATGGTGCGATTCCTGTTGGATCCCCTCGGGCGGGCGACCTGGTTCAGCGCCTTGGGGGTCAGCGTCTATGTCACGGGGATGATGGTCAGCGCCTTCGCCCTGAGGGGGTTGGGGACATGAACGGTGGACTGGGTTGGCTCGGGATCCTTCGCCTCGGTCTGGTTCAGGCGGCGCTGGGATCCATCGTGGTGCTCACCACCTCCACCCTGAACCGGGTCATGGTCGTCGAGCTCTTGCTGCCCGCCATGCTCCCCGGGGCCCTGGTGGCCCTCCACCACCTCGTGCAGATCCTCAGACCGCGGCTCGGTCACGGCTCGGACGTGGGTGGGCGGCGCACGCCCTGGATCGTCGGCGGTATGGCCATGCTGGCCCTGGGCGGCGTCCTCGCGGCCCTCGCCACCGCCTGGATGGGGGCGGAGCCGGCCTGGGGGACGGGCCTCGCGGTCCTGGCCTTTGTGTTGATCGGCGTGGGCGTGGGCGCCTGCGGTACCTCGCTGCTGGTGCTGCTCGCCAAGCGCGTCGACGCCCATCGGCGCGCGGCGGCCGCCACAACGGTCTGGCTGATGATGATCGTCGGCTTCATCGTGACGGCGACGACCGCGGGGCATTTCCTGGACCCGTACTCGCCGGAGCGGCTGGTGGCGGTGGTTGCCGCCGTGGCGGGCCTCGCCGTCGTGGTGACCCTGGTGGCCGTCCGAGGAATCGAAGGAGCCGAGGGCGATCGCGATTCCGGCTCGGAGGCATCGCAGGCGGGACACGCCCGCTTTCGCGAGGCCCTGACCCAGGTGTGGGCCGAGCCCCACGCCAGGCGCTTCACCGTCTTCGTCTTCGTGTCCATGCTGGCCTACAGCGCCCAGGATCTAATCCTCGAGCCCTACGCGGGAACGGTCTTCGGCCTGACGCCGGGCGAGTCGACGAAGCTCGCCGGCGTGCAGAACGGGGGTGTCCTGATCGGCATGCTGCTGCTGGCGCTGCTCGGGAGCACGGCGCTGGGACGACGCATCGGCTCTCTGCAGGGCTGGACCATCCTGGGCTGTATCGGCTCCGCCCTCGCCCTCTTGTTTATCGCCGGCGGCGGCACCCTCGGCGATGTCTTTCCCCTTCGCGGGGCGGTGTTCGCCTTGGGTCTGGCCAACGGCCTGTTCGCCGTGGCCGCCATCGGCTCGATGATGGGTCTCGTGGCAGCGGGCCGGGAACGTCGTGAGGGAGTGAGGATGGGATTATGGGGCGCCGCCCAGGCAATCGCCTTCGGGCTGGGGGGGTTCCTCGGGACGGTGGCGGTCGATCTGGCCCGCGCCCTGATGGGAGACCCGGCGCACGCCTATGCCACGGTGTTCGTTGCCGAGGCGGTGCTGTTCCTGGTGTCCGCCGGGCTTGCCGCCCGTGTCACCTGGTCGCAGGCCCGAGGATCGGAGCGTCCGGCGCTCGGCCCAGCGGGTGCCGTCGCCGAGACGGCCTGATCCTCGTGCCCCGTAGTGGCACTGGCAGGCGCCATTGGCCGCGGATGAACGAGCGTGGACGCGAACAGGCCCCGATCGGCGGGATGGGCCCCGGGACCTGTCCGGCCGGGTTCTCCGCCGTCCGTAGCGGGCACCGAGAGCGGGTTCTGAAACCAGGGGTGATGCGATGAGCGAGCGTTTCGACGTGGTCGTGGTAGGGGGGGGACCGGCCGGTGCGACCGCGGCCACCGACCTGGCCCGCGCAGGACGTTCGGTCCTGCTGCTGGATCGGGGGGGGCGAATCAAGCCCTGCGGGGGTGCCATACCACCCCAGCTGATCCGCGAGTTCGAGATCCCGACTCACCTCCTGTGTGCGCGGATTCAATCGGCGCGGATGGTGTCCCCGTCGGATCGGCGAGTGGACATGCCGATCGAAGGGGGCTTCGTCGGCATGGTCAACCGGGACCGGTTCGACGCGTGGCTGAGGGGGCGCGCCGCCGATGCGGGTGCGCAGTGCCGCACCGGTACCTTCACTGGGGTCGAAGACGATGGGGAGGGCGCTGCCCTGGTGCGATACGAGGTCCCGTGCGCGGGCGGGGGGGCCGAGGCAGGTCAGGTCCGCGCCCGCTGCGTGATCGG
>JBAPYD010000549.1:0-2324 GCA_049284555.1 Chromatiaceae bacterium
GGCGTGGGCAGGCCGAGGCGCCGGGCGCACTCGGCCACCGCCTTCTGGGCGCGCCGGTAGAGCCGTGCGTCGCCGTCCGTCAGGACCTCCAGCAGGGCCGCGGACTCCGCGAGGTAGACGCGGCCGAACTTCGGGTCGTGGCCGCAGATGTCGCGGCAGTTGTCGATCAGGTCCGCGAGCTTGACGGTCTTCGCCCGCGGACTCGCGCCCGCCGTGTGCCGGCGGTCGATGGCCTTGCGCACCGCGCGGTTGCCGTCACCCGGTCGGCTCGGGTCGGTGAGATCGAACACGAGGTCGCGCACCGCACGCCCGAACTCGCGCTCGAGATCGCCAAAGGTGGCCGGGGTGTCCTCGACCGTGTCGTGCAGCCAGGCTGCAGCGATCAACTCGGGGTCGTCGGTGACGCTTCCGACGAGCTCCGCCACGGACTTCAAGTGCTCCTGGTAGGGCTGGTTGGTGTACTTGCGCCGCTGATCGATGCGTTGGTGGGCCTCTGTCGCGAACTGGCGGGCCCTGGCGACGAGCTCGGTCATTCGGGGGCGATGTCCTCTACTGGGCGGTGGACGACCGCCGGGGTCCCGACGGTCAGCGGGCAGATACGATTGCGCGCCGTTCTGGATTTTGGCGCGCGCCGGCCCGCTGACTGATTGGGTCGGGGAGAGGGAGGGTAGCGGTGCACGGGGTCTGGCGCAATCGCGCCTCGGTCTGGAGTCGAGCGGCCAAGCCCCTGTCTTGGCACCCCTTCACCCGGTCGCCGATCCCAAATCGGCCTGATTCCGGCGGCCGGGGAATCCAAGGTGAAAGGGTATCCGGCGACCTGGACGCTATGGAGATGCCGATCGAATGCCGTCTCGGCATTCGATCGGCAGCGCGATGGCGCATGGCGACCGCCTCACCCGCACACCGCCGCCCCGTTGCCTTTCACGATGGAGAAGGCGTCAAACTCGCCGCCCTCGAATTCCCCCGTGATCGTGACACGATCACCGGCCGCCACGTGGCGTGCGGTGAAGTCACCGCAGATGTCGTAGGAATCGACGGTGATATTGCGGGAGCCGGTGCTCAGTAGAAAGCCGTCTTCCCACACCCGCCCGACGGTTCCGCTGAACGTGTTGCTGCTTCCGGCCTGAACGCTCCCCGAGACCGAGAGCGCCGCCCAGGCAACCAGGACCGCCGAGGCGGCTGCCAGGTTACGTATGGCCGAGGAGTGGGCCGCTGAGGATGTGATCATACTGAGCCTCTCTGGAGATGCCTAAAAGACAGGAGGTTCGAATCGAGGGCTTTGCGCGTATCGACGCGCCTGGATGAAAGGGTGGGTGTCATCACGCTTGGACCAAGGGCTCCGATCGCAGCAAGCGCCCCGACATCTTTCGGTATTTTCGATGGATCTCCGCGGGCGCCGTGCGCTGGCGCCAGGGCTCGCGCCCGTTCCTTCAGGCGCGGCCTGCCGGACGGAGCCCCCAGCGCCGCACCAGCGCCTTCTCCAACTCCACGATGAAGAGCACCGACGCGGAGACCAGCACGATGCGTAGCCAGATGCCGGCATCGATGGCGGCGGTGCCGAACAGGGCCTGCATCGGCGGCAGGTAGGTGAAGGCGAGCTGGAACAGCACCAGCAGGCCCACGGCATAGAGCACGTAGCGGTTGCCGAGCAGGCCCTCGCGGCTCAGCACGGGGGCGGTCATGTAGCGGGCGCTGAAGAGGTAGAAGATCTCGAACAGGACCAGGGTATTGACGGCCACCGTGCGGGACTGCTCGATGGGCGCGCCCTGATGCGTCTCCCACAGGAACAGGCCGAAGGTGCCCGCCATCAGGATCAGCGACACATAGGCGATGCGCCACAGGAACAGGGGCGTGAGCACCGGCTGGCGGGCATTGCGCGGCGGCCGCGCCATGACGCCCGGCTCCGGCGGCTCGAAGGCCAGGGCCAGGGCCAGCGTGACGGCGGTGATCATATTGACCCAGAGGATCTGAACCGGCGTCAGCGGGAACTGGTGGAAGCCCAGCACCACCGCCCCTAGCACCACCAGGGCCTCACCCCCGTTGGTGGGCAGGATGAACAGGATCGCCTTCTTCAGGTTGTCGTAGACGGTGCGCCCCTCCTCGACGGCATTGGCGATGGAGGCGAAGTTGTCGTCCGCCAGGACCATCTCCGCCGCCTCCTTGGCCGCCTCGGTGCCGTTGATGCCCATGGCCACACCGACATCGGCCCGCTTGAGTGCCGGCGCGTCGTTGACGCCGTCGCCGGTCATCGCGACGATCGCGCCCGAGCGCTGGAGCAGCCGCACGAGCCGCAGCTTGTGCTCCGGCGTCACCCGGGCGTAGAC
>JBAPYD010000550.1:0-1546 GCA_049284555.1 Chromatiaceae bacterium
CGGCCGGGGAGCCCATCAGGCGCCCGCCGAGCCTGGCCCGGTACAGGGGGGGCCGTCCGGCTAGCCCGTGAGTGCCGCGAAGACCGCCGGTAGCCGCTCCGGGAGCCGCTCGACGTGGTCGACGATCGAGTAGTTGTTCTCACCGAAGATGCGCGCCACGTAGCGGTCGGCGTTCGGGTCCAGGGTCAGGCAGTAGGTGTGCACCCCCTGCATGGCCAGGTCCTCCACCGCCTTCTTGGTGTCGTGGCGCAGATACTGGGGGTCGCGCTCGTCGATGTCCGCGGGCTCCCCATCGGTGATCACGAGGACCAGGCGCTTGGTGGCGTTCTGCTGGGTCAGGTGCCAGCCGGCGTGACGCAGGGCCGCGCCCATGCGGGTGGAAAGCCCGCCGCGCATCCCCGCCATCCTTGACTTGGCCTCGTCGTCGTAGGGCTGGGTGAAGTCCTTGAAGCGGTAATACTGGACGTCGTGGCGACCGTCCGACGCGAAGCCGTGGACCGCGAAGTTGTCGCCGATGGAGTCGATTGCCCAGGCCAGGAGGCCGGTGGACTCGCGGGTGAGGTCCAGGATGGACGGTGCCTCCCCATAGCCCGGCTCCCCCTCGCTCACGCCGATCTTCTCGTTCGTGGACTCGGACAGGTCCATGAGCACCACGATGGCAAGGTCACGCACATGGCGGGTGATGCGGATGTTGATGCGGGGATCGGGCATCACCCCGCGGCGGATGTCGATCATGGCCCGGACGGCCGCGTTGAGGTCCAGCTCCTCACCCTCCTCGTAGCCCCGCCGGCGCACGATCCCCTGGGGCTGCAGGGCATCGATCAGGTGGCGGATACGGCTCGCGACCGGCTTGTGCTTGGTGAGAATCTCATCCATCGCCCCCGGATCCCCCCGACCCTGTCGGCGCTCGATCACCGTGGCCCAATCGGGCCGGAAGAGCTGGGCGTGGTAGTCCCACTCGTGGTAGTGGTAGGGGTCCGAGACGGGCTCCTTGCCCCACATCTGGTTGTAGGAAACGCCCTCGTCCTCGTAGGGGAAGAGCTCGGTGGCACAGACCCAGATCTCCTGGGCGTCGTCGCCGGCGAGCTCGCAGTCCACCTCGTTCGCCATCTCCACGGCGGAGACGTACTTGCGCACCTGCTGCTGGGAGGCGGGCAGGTAGTCGATCCCCTGGGACAGGAACAGGTTCTCGTCGAAGGCCCAGCAATAACGGTTGTCGTCCCGGTACGGGATCGGCCAGCTCTCCAAGACGCGCAGATTGGGCAGGGGAACCTGCTGCGTCACCTGGTTGTAGAAGGTGACCCCTGCCTCCCAGCTGATCCGGTTGTCCTCGGCCCGGTCCTCCAGGGCCCCACGAAAGGCCTCGGCGGTCTCGTTGATCAGGGCCAGCTCGTCCCGGTAGTCCGGGTCCAGCAGGGCCTGGGCCTGACGCATCATGAGATCCATCATGGGATGGAGCTCCAGATAGGCGTCGTTGGGGGTCAGGGGCGCCGTGAAGAAGGAGAGCCAGAGCTTGCGCAGCCCGGGAAAGTCCCGGATCGCCAGG
>JBAPYD010000551.1:0-5043 GCA_049284555.1 Chromatiaceae bacterium
CCTCACGTCTCACGGTGCCCAGATCCGGGGCCCTGAGGTCGCGGTCGCCCTGACCTACACGCCCGCGGGCCGCGTCGCGGTCAATGGAGCCCTCTTGGCGCCTGCCGGCGAATCTATTCTCTGTGGAGGCATCCCGGTAGCGCACCCCGTCGCGCCGCTCGGGGTTGTGCTCCCACTTCTTCACCTCATTGCCGACGATTCCGCGGTTGACGGTGACGTCGCCGCGCTGGATGTCGCGGCTGCGGTCGACGTTGATGTTGGCGGGCTCGCGCCAGCCGTTGTTGTTCCAGTAGCTCGCCCCGCCCCAATAGCCGGCCCCACCGTAATAGCCACGCCCTCCGTAATAGAGCCGATCGTTCCAATCGTCATCGTCGTCCCACATGATGGCGGCAGTCAGCAGCCCCCCGGCCAGCGCCCCAACCCCGAAGCTCAGCCACTCGTCGGTGCTGTCGTCGGTGGTGACCACCGAGGTGGTGCCCGGGTAGACGGTCTCGGCGGGGACCACGGTACCGCTGGGGACAGAGCCGGTCGTCGATTCGCCGGCGGCTTGGCCTGCCGCGTAGCCGGCGTCGTAGCTGGAGCTGGCATCCGCATAGGCGTCTGGGTAGTACTGGGTCGCGGGGGGGGTCTCCTGCCCGTAGACCTTCACCGGGTCATAGGTCGGCACATAGACCACCTCGGGCTGAGCGGGCTGGATGATGATGGTGTCCCCCGCCTTCTCCACCCGCTGCTGCTCGTTGGTCTGGAGCGCCCCGGCCTTGTCGGCCTCGCCGCGCAGGCGCTGGATGGTGTCGGTGAGCTCTCCCTGCTGGGAGAGCACCGCGTCCCCCAGGTCCTGGGTCCAGTCCAGGTTGTCGCTCATGAAACCGAGCACGCTCGGGAAAAACACCAGGGCCTTGACGCTGTCGTCCCACTCCTCCGGGTCGACCGTCTTCTGAAGCGCCTCCCCTTCGAGTCCCACGTGTTCACCCAGCCAGCGGTTGGCCTGGACCACGTCCAGCGGATAGGTGCTGGCCATCAGGATCTGGGCGATCAGGGCGTCCGGATAGAGTGCGATGGGTGCCACGAGCTGCTCGAGCTGATCGGCAGGGATGGGGTCCGTTGGGCTGGCAGCGGCTGGGTTGGCGTCCGCTGGATTAGCCGCCGCTGAGCTGGCATCGGCAGGGGGCGCTGCCTTGTCTTCTCCCAACGCGACGGGCGCCGCGATCCCGATGGAGACGGCGGCGAGTATGGGGGCCAGATACAGGCCCAGTCGTTGCCCAAGGTTGTGCATAGAGGTCCTCAGCTGGTGTCCGCCTGTGTGGGTGCCGCGCCTAATCAAGCTTAGGTCAGGCTCAGCAGCGCGCAGCGAAAAAACCCCCAAGCTGATGCCCGCCGGCCGCCCCGAGAGCCAGGCGGATACCGATCAGCGGGGGCCGATCGCGTTGAAGGGTTGAGCTTGCGTACCCTGAGATCCGCGACCTGCTTCCGGTCTATGTCTCGGATCCTGGTCAAAAGCGCATGCGCACCTCGGCCGGACAGTCGCGGCATTGAGCTGAGTCCGGGCCGAAGGCGGTGCTGTAGCGGCCGTTGACCTGGACCTCGAGGAGGGGCCGGGGCAGCGGCGGCATGATGACGAGACCGCCCGGCGGGAGTGCCAGGTCCCCCGCGAGCGTCAGACGATAGGTGTCCGGCTCCTCGCGGCGCACGCGGTAGCTGAGGGGGCCATGGAAGGTGGGTAGTTGTCGCACCTCGACCTCCCCGCCCTCGGTCAGCCAATCCTCCCTGATCCCCGCGGCGATCACGAGGCTCCGATCCGACTCCCGCTCATAGGCGAAGAGGCTGCGGACCGCCAGGATGTACTCCGCCCCGATCCAGCCATGGGGCATGTCCCCAATGAAGCTGGGCCCCTGGGGATCGCGCCACGAGATCTCGGGCCACTGGTTCCAGGGCCGGATGCGGCGGTCGGCGAGGAAGAAGTCCAGGAGCTCGTGGGCCTCGCGGCGTCGGCCCATCCGCACGAGCGCCCCGATGATGCGGATCTCATAGGCGCTGTAGTTGGCCCAGGGGGTGTCGCCGCGGGCCCGGGCGCGAAAGCCGTCCAGGTACTTCTCGAAGGTCTGGTCGATGGCCGGCCGGGGCAGGCGATACAGCTCGTCGGCCACCGTGAGGGCGATCGCCGTCGCCGCGGGATCGAAATCGGCGAATTCGACGGAGCCCGGAACGAAATCGAGACCCTGCTCCCGGATGACCAGATCCAGCGAAGCGTACAGGTCCCGTTGGAAGGCGTCGCGCAGGGCCGCGATGCGGCGGGCCTGGTCCGCCTCGCCCAGGATCTGGGCCATCTCGGCGGCGTCCTTGAAGCCCCGCAGGGCCCAGAAGTCGTCCCAGTAGGCGTGGACCGGGTGGGCCATGTAGCCCTCGTGGCTCATGGACTCGGGGAGCAGGCCGTAGCGGGCGCGCTTATCGGGCGCCTCGTATTCCGCCGTCAGTCGCCGGCGGCGCAGGGAATCCAGGTAGTCCACCGATCTGAGGACCGCCGGCCATTGCTCGGCGAGGAAGGACCTGTCGCCGCCGAACCGGTAGTGATCCATCACGGCGAAGATCAGCTCCCCCCAGCTGTCGTGCTCCGGCAGCCATTCGCTGCCATCCCGGTCGACGCAGTCCGGCAGGTTCCCGTCCGACGTCTGGAAACCGGCATACCAGCGGACGAAATCGCGGCCGGCCTCGGAGAGTCCCATGCGCGCCAGCGCGGCCGCCATCAGGACACCGTCCCGGATCCAGGAGCGGGCGTAGCGGCGGGGACCCGGCTGCAGAGCGGGTCCGTCCCGATTGATGAGAATGTGAGCCGCGGCCGTCTTGAGGGTCTCGATGACGTCGGCAGCGCGGGGCGGGAGTCGGATGTCCGGGACCCCCAGCTTGTCTTCCCAGTACGTCAGGGCACAATCGAATGCTTGTGCAGGGCGGAGCTCCGAAGGAGGTTCCGCCACCACGGCGCCACGAGCCTCGTATTCCTCCCTAGGGCGGAACTCCGAAGGAGGTTCCGCCGGCTCCCTGAAACGCTGCGGCTGTTTCTCAGGTGCCGAATGGCGGATCGCCCTGCGGGCATCCGCCCTACCGGCATCCGCCCCATGACGATCCGCCTGACGGTCGGAGTCGCCGAAGGGGATGGCCAAATAGACGTCGTGGGTGGCGCCGGTGGACAGCTCCAGGTCGAAGCGCAGGGCGCCGGATGCATAGCCGAAGCCATCCCTCGCCTGTGCGTGCTCGGGCAGCTCGCCCCGCTTCAGGCACTCCGTGATCGCCCCCTGGGCGAAGGTGGCGGCACCGAACCCACTGGGTCGCGCAAGGGGGATGATGCGCTTGCCCGCACCGACGCGGACAGACCCGTTCTCATAGGCCAGCTCGCCGATCCTGCTGACCCCGCCGAAGTCGTGCCAGTGCTGCCAGGTCGGCGTCACCTGGAAGGGACGGATGGCGGCGAACAGGCTCAAGCGCCGGGCCTGGCCCGAGCCGTTGGCTAGCCGGTAGCGGATGAAAAGGGTGGAATCCCCGCGGGACCCGGTCGCGAAGGCCGTCGTGCGCAGGCCGAGCCCCCCTGATTGCCAGTCTGAGGATGGGACCGGCAGATAGCCCCGCTCCAGGGTCTGGGTCAGGGAGGCGTCGGCCCAGGTGATCAGCCGCCCCTCGCTCCAGAGGAAGGGCTCGATGGAGAAGGACCCCTTGTCGACCTCCACCATGCCCTCCTCGTTGAACAGGGCCTGGGTGACGTCCTCGCCGGTCCCGACCGGGGTCCAATAGGTCTGCCGTCCGAGCAGATACTTGGGAAAGAGCCCGGTCTCGGCCCGCTGGGCGATCGCGGCGAAGAAGCCATTGATGGAGCGTGAGAACTCGTAGGGCTGGACCTCGACCTGGACGATGCCGAATCCTCGATGGCCCTGAGGCCGGCGCAGATCGAGGCGGACGAACCGGGATCTGACCTCCGGCAGATAGACCGAGGTCTCCTCCCCCACCCCCTGGTCCGCCGAGTAGCAGGTCCGCCACTGGTCGCCGTCGCTCGAGAGCTGAATGTCGAAGCGCCGGGGGCGCCGATCGGGGTCCCACCGGATCACCAGCCCCCCATACTCGCGCTCCCGCTGGAAGTCGATGAGCAGCCGCTGGGGCGCGTCGCCGTCCACGCTGCGCCAGCAGGTCCCCGGCGACGGGTCGCACACATTGAGCGGCTCGTACCCCGGCAGCGCACTGGTTGCCTCTACCAACGGGGTCAGATAGTAGCCGGTGTCCTCCAGGCGCAGATCGCAGACCGAGACGGTGCCCTCCCCTCCCGGCCCGGCCGCGATCACCAGCTCGATGGCGGCGATGTCGTGCGCCGGTCCACCGCCCAGGGGACCCCAGGCGAAGGGGATCTGGGTGCTCTTGATACGGAGTGTCCGCCACGCCTCGGGCGGCTCGAAGACCTCCTCCCGCCAGCGCCACACGTTCTGATTCGAGGCATCGACCAGCTTGAATTCCAGGATGTTGCCCGGCCCCCGGCCGCGAATGTCGAAGCTGACGACATAGCTCTCCGGCAGGGTCAGGTCGAAGCGCTTGCGGGCGACCACGAAGCCCCCGCCGCCCTGGAAGTCGAAGTCCAGACGCATCGCCCCGCCCTGTCTGCCCGGCGCCCGGGAGATCTGTAGCCGTGCCTGCCCCGAGGCGATGGCCGTCCAGCCGGCCAGGTCCTGGAAGTCGTCAAGGATGTCGCCGCTCATCGCGAAGCCCTCGGCACAGCTAAGGAGATGCTGATCAAATGCCATCCTGGCATTCGATCAGCTCGCGCTTCGAGAGACGCGACTCTCGAAGCGCTCCATTTTCAGTGGCTTATCGCCACTGAAGCTGCCGGGCGATCCCTCGCCCGGACGGGAAACGCAATCAGTCAGCGTCTCCCTCGGTCCTGAGAACAACCCCATCTCTGGGCTCCGAGGCCATGCCGTGGTGGGCGGCGGGGGCCCCTGGCTCGCCGGCGTCCACACCGAGTTGAGGAGCACAGTCCGGGAGCGGGCCATAGCGGACCGCTCGATGCCG
>JBAPYD010000552.1:0-4121 GCA_049284555.1 Chromatiaceae bacterium
ACCAGGCGTCCGGCCCGTCGTGGGCGCAGTTGATGCGCATGACGTCCATCCCCGCCACGAGCAGATCCTGGACCAGCTGGGGGTTGGTGGCCGCCTCGCTCGGCATGGTCACCATGATGCGCACGAAGCGCCCCCGTGGGTCCGGGCCCAGCAGTGCCCGCGTGTGGTCCCGCAGCAGCTGGGGGCCGGTCTGGAAGTCGACCGGGGCCTCGGGCGTCTCGCCCGAGGTCTTGCCCGTGAGCCGCTCCAGGATCCCGATCACCGCATTGAGGCTCGCCAGGGCGTGGGGCTCGAGCACCCCGAGGGAGGAGAGGCCCAGCGCCGCCAGCTCCTCCTGCAGGGCGCGGATGTCGTGCTGCCGGATGCTGAGATAGTGCAGCAGGTTCCTGGCGCTCGCCCGGTGGCCGGGCTCGACCTGATCAAGCTCCTGGAGATACCCCTCCGCGAGCCTGACGGCGCCGTCGCGAAGGGCGGCGAGCTGGGACTCGAGTCGCTCGAGCTGACGCGGTTCGGGTGTGGTCGGCATCGGATCTGTACCTGTGGTCGGCATGGCGGCGGGGATGTCCAGGGGCAGACCTTACGATGGGGATGTTGCCGTCGTGTTGCAGCCGAGCTGGCGGACGGTGGCCGGTCGCCGCGATTCAAGCAGATTCCGCCCTGCGGTTTGGTTGACCCTGCGGTCATGCCCGACGTCTTCCAGATCGATGGTGAGGGGCGCGTGGCCCGGCTCTCTTCCACCGCCAACCAGGGCTTCTTTAAGGGGAGCGAGGGCGCGGGGAGGCCGAGCGCGGCGAGGGAATACCAAGCGCAGCTTCGGGCGGTCAGCTCGGGTGCCATGTTAGCTGCGTACTGATTCATGGACTTGTGGTTTAAAGCCGTAACAATACACGGCGACCGGGTCAAGAAGTCGGTCCTAAACCAGGTTGAGGCGAGACGGGCCGTGGAGGGCTCCCCCGTCTTTGCTGCGCGGCAATAGGGTCCTTGCGACCGACGCCTGCTGCTTGGGCCTGGCTTGCCGCCAGTCTGAAGGGCTGCCGAAGGCAGCCGCCGGTCGGGCGTAGGCGAAGCGATGACTAGGGCAAAGCGCGTCTTCCGAATCGCCATCGAAGCCTCTTCGTCGCGCCGCGGTCGGTTTCGTGGTTCGTTTCGGTTCGTCCTGAAATCCCTGCAACCACCGACACGACCCCGCACCGGGCGGCGGCGCGCTCGGGCCTCGCGGCGTGGTGATTCGCCCTGTTTCTCAGATTCTTCCGCAACGACGGTCGTGTCATCCATGGCTCCTGGGTTCCGGCAATCCATGCCGGAACGACGAGTCCTGATGCCTGCGTCATCCCGGCATGGATTGCCGGGATCCAGTGGCTAAGGAAGGCCGTCGCCAGGCTGCAATTTGTCGCGGAAGGGGGCACTGCACCCCCGCTCCCCCAGGGTCCTGAATGCCTCGGACTGGGCCATCGGCCCCATGATCCGCTTGAGTCGCCGATCCGTCTTGTAACCATATTGAGATGGCGCCGGCGCGGCCCGTGGGCCATCGTAGAGGGTCGCGACTCGCGGCTCCACCGCGGAGATCCCATGGCGCAACCAGGACCTTGATCTACACCGGCAAGGTGAGGCCCGTCTCCATGCTCCTCTTCGGACGAGAGTGCTGGGAGCGAAACATCCGCTCCGACGTGCTGGTGGAGGAGGGGACCATCGGTTCCGCGGACCTCGATCGTTTCCAGTACGTCGAGACGGCGGAGGATGCCGGGCGGCGATCCGGGCTTCTAGGGTCTCGACGGGGGTTAAGGCGCGGGATCGCGCGATCGATGGGGCCGACGCACGGCGCGCTCTTCTTGGCGTTGTAGAGGAAAACGATGACTGGTCTACTGACGCTCTCTCTCGTGGTCCCCGCCGCCGCGGCCGCTGGGGCCCTGGCCCTCACTCGGCACGGCCGGCGACGGCGCGAGACCTACCGGGCGCTCGCCGAGCGGCGGGCGTCACAGATCGCCGGGCGTGAGTTCCCCTTGCAGGGGGTGCCGGATCCGCAGGCCCTGCACACCGACTTCGAGCGCGATCGCATCGTCCGGGTCGGGGGTGTCCTGGCCCCCGATTCCCTGGCGGAGCTGCGGGCAGAGTCCGAGGCAAGCCGTCCCTTGGCCGAGCGGAGCTTCATCCCGCGGCACAAAAAGGGCGGGACCCTCTCCTACGAGGCCATCCACGGCCGGGCCCCGGCCTGCCTGGCCTTCTATCACTCAGGCGCGCTGCGGGAATGGCTCAGCGGCGTGGTGGGCCAGCCCCTGGTTCCCACGGCGGACCACGATCAGAGCTCCTGCTCGATCCTCTACTACGATCAGGCGGGGGATCATATCCACTGGCACTACGACTACGACTTCTACCGGGGCCGCCACTTCACGGTGCTCCTGTCCCTGGTGAACCGCTCGGCGGACGGGGGGATCTCGTCCGGGCGCCTCATGCAGCGCACCAAGGCGGGGGAGGTGATCGAGTTTGACACCTCCGAGGGCGTGCTCGTTCTGTTCGAAGGGGCACGGGTCTTCCACCGGGCCTCGCCGGTGGCGGAGGGGGACCTGCGAGTCATGCTGAGCATGACCTTCTGCACCGACCCGCGCATCCATCCCCTCAAGGAGCTGGCGCGGCGGGTCAAGGATACGGCCTACTACGGGCCCCGGGCCCTCATCGACTGACCCGGCTCCGGCCCCGGGGATCCGATCAGACGGCGAAGCGACCGTGCAGCCCCTCGTCCCAGTCGGCCGTGAGGGCCCGGTAGATCCAGCCCTTGCGGCGGCGCAGGCGCTGATAGGCCGCCTTGAGGTCCAGGATCAGGGTGATGCGCCGGCTCGCGCAGGCCAGCTCCCCGAGGTCGTGGGTGGCGACCGGGTCGAAGCCCATCACGCGCGTGTGGAAGCCGTAGGGGCTGTGGGGATCGTTCTCGAAGACATCCGTGATGTAGTGGGTGAAGCCCCGCTCCACCGTCTCCCGGGTGGCGGCGCGCATCAGGGCCACGGCGATCAGAAGGTTGCGCCGGTGTTGGGGGACGATGGCGAAGCGACCGATCTCGGCCAGCCGGTTGGTACGCAGGAAGGCGTCCACATCGAGCCCGGGCCGCAGCACGCGCACGTCGTAGGCACGGTACTGCTCCACCGGCGGGTCGTACTGGACCCGCAGCACCCCGGTCGGCTCGCCATGACGGCGCGCGAGGAACCAGGAGACCAGGTCGCTCGCGAGGTCGCGCTCCGGGATCTGGGATTCCGCCCGTTCCACCCAACCCTTCTCGTCCTGGTAGGTCGCCTTGAGGACCGCCAGTGCCGCCTCCCGATCGGCCGGGCCCTGGATGCGTTCGACCCGAATCTTGCTCAGCATGGGGTGTCTCCTCTGCGAGGCTCGATGAAGGGGGGCACGGGCTGCCAGGTGCGTGTCCGGATCCCGCTGCGGGGTGGGGTCCCCGGCCATCCCTTGCCGCAGAGCGCGGCGATGGCCCTCATCAGCTCCTCATGCCGGTCACTCACCGCCTCCAGGGAGGCCGGGAGCGCGACGGGATGGGGAGGCCGTAGGGCCTCGCCGAACCGGATGCGCAGGGGCGATGCGCTGTCGACCCGGCCGGTTCGCGGATCGACCCGTGTGAATCGGATCCCCACCGGGACCACGGGTACCCCCGCCTCCAGCGAGAGCCGCGCGGCCCCGCGGCGTCCCCGCAACAGGCGGGTACTGTCCCGGTTGACCGTCCCCTCTGGAAATAGTCCGATGGAGCCGCCCCCGCGCAGATGGCCCAGGGCCTCCACATGGGCGGGGATCGGCGGCTCGAACAGGGGCTTGAGTCGGTTGAGCAGCCGGGGCCTGGCATCCTTGCGGGTGAGGGTGATGGTCCCGGTGCGGTCGTAGAGGTGGCCCATACCCGGGATGAGCCGGAAGTTCCAGTCCGCCAGGAATCGGACCGGGCTCCCGCCCCGGGCCAGCAGGAGGATCGCGGGCAGCAGGAGCGCCTCCCGCCGGGAGCTGTGGTTGGCGACGAGCAGGAAGGGGTCGTTGAGGGGATGGATTCGCTCCCAGCCCTCGATGTCCTGGATGCTGCGCAGGGCCAGCAGCCCCGCGAGGCGCGCGAGGAGCCGGTCGCCGAAGCGCGCCAGCCC
>JBAPYD010000553.1:0-2162 GCA_049284555.1 Chromatiaceae bacterium
CCCTTCGTGCTGCAGAAGGCACTCGGGGACTTCGCGGTGACCTACGAGATCAACGCCCACTGCGCCAATCCCCAGCACATGATGCAGCACTACTCCAATCTCCACCGCAACATCCTGGACGTGTTCAACGAATACGGCGTGGCCATCATGACCCCTGCCTATGTGGCCGATCCGCCCGAGCCCAAGCTGGTGACCCAGGACAAGTGGTACGCGGCGCCGGCCACCTCCCCCTCGACGGCCTCGGGGCAAACCTCGTGAGGCAACGCTGATTCATCACGCATCCCGGGCAGCCGCCGCAACCGGACGGTCTGCGGGCCGCGACCGCTATCGCCGGGGGGCAGCTTCGACCCGTCTGGAATGGAGCTTCGCACCGAGTCACGACCCCGTCACCTGGGGCTGATGCATCCTGGCTGCCTGTCCCCCAGGCTCGCGAGGGGCAACGGGCGAAGGCACCCGGGTGGTTGTATACTGCCCGGCGCTCGACCGGGGAGGCTGCGGCAGGCCTCCGGACTCCCGTCCCCAGACACGAGACCCTCGCTCGATTCCGCCAACATTGGGCGAGGCGCTCCCGGGTGCTCATCGACGACAGCAACGCTTCCAAACAACCTCAAGGAGATTCCGAATCATGAGACAGGTGATGTTGCTGGCGGGCATGCTGCTGGCTTCCTGCTCTGCATACTCGGCGGCGGGACCCCATTGGGAATACTCCGGCGCGGAAGGGCCCGGGAACTGGGCGAGTCTGAGCCCGGACTACGGCGCCTGCTCCGGCAGGAACCAGTCGCCGATCGATCTGACCGGCTTCGTGGAGGCGGACCTCAGCCCCATCCAGTTCTCCTATCAGCCAGGCGGAACCGAGATCCTCAACAACGGCCACACCGTGCAGGTGAATTACGCCCCAGGTAGCAGGATCGAGCTGGATGGACATGTCTTCGAGCTGAAGCAGTTCCACTTCCATGCCCCCAGCGAGAATCACATCAACGGCAAGTCCTATCCGATGGAGGCGCACCTCGTTCATTCCGACAAGGACGGTCATCTCGCCGTGGTTGCCGTGATGTTGGAGGAGGGGGAGGCGAACAAGGGGATAGAGGCCGCCTGGGCGGGGATGCCCGAAAAGGAGGGGGAGAAGCATGCGCTCCCCGCCGCCGTAGCGGCGGAGTCCCTCCTGCCGGCAAACCGCGATTACTATCGCTTCAATGGGTCGCTCACCACGCCCCCCTGCTCGGAGGGTGTATGGTGGCTCGTGATGAAGGCGCCGGTCTCGGCCTCCAAGGAGGAGATCGAGCACTTCGCGCACGTGATGCACCATCCGAACAACCGACCTGTACAGCCGGCGAACGCGCGTCCGGTGTTGCAATAGGGGACCCGGCGGGCGGACGACGGTCGTCCAGGGGCCTTGAGTGAGCACGGCCGACGTATCGACCGCCGATCCCGCCCTGGCCATCGTCAGGCCTCACCGAGCGCTCGCGGCCCTCTGCCTCCTGCTGCTCGCTGAGGCCGCCTTCGCCGAGGACATCGAGCCCAGACGCTGGACGCCGCTCCCCGTCGGGACCACGGTGGCCGGCGTTGGGGTGGTTCGAGGACAGGGGGATGTCGGGTTCGACCCCGTGCTCAAGGTCGAGGATGCCACCGTGCAGATCACGACCACCGTCGTGTCGATCGTCCACGCATTCGAGCTGCTTGGGCAATCCGCCCGTTTCGATATCCGTCTGCCCCAACAGCATGCCCGCTGGCAGGGCCGGCTGGATGGGCAGCCACGCACGGTGGATCGGCGAGGACTGGCAGACCCGCGGTTTCGGCTCTCGGTCAACCTGGCTGGCGCACCCGCGCTAAAGGGCCAGGCGTTCGGCGCCTATCGCGCCGCCCATCCGGTCAACACCGTGGTCGGGGCGGCGGTGGCGGTGACCCTGCCCCTCGGGGAGTATCTGGAGGACAAGCTGCTCAACCTCGGGCAGAACCGCTTCGCCATCCAGCCCCAGCTGGGCGTGGTCCATTACCGCGGTCCCTGGTCGTACGAGCTGACTGGGTCGGTTTCGTTCTTCACCGACAACCACGAATTCCTGGTGAATCAGACCCGCGAGCAGGACCCGGTCCTGCTCCTGCAGGCCCATACCGTCTACGCGGCTCCCAGCGGCTGGTGGGTGTCCCTCGGCGCCGCCTACGAC
>JBAPYD010000554.1:0-8627 GCA_049284555.1 Chromatiaceae bacterium
GGCCCCGGGTCTGCGCCTCCTCACCCACTGCGGCGGCGGTAGCTTCAAGAGCCAATTCAAGCGGGCCGACAAGAGCGGGGCGCGGTTCGCCCTGGTCGTGGGAGAGGGCGAGCTGGAGCATGGCGTGATGGGGGTCAAGCCCCTGCGCGAGGCCGGGGACCAGCAAGAGCTGGGCCTCACCGAGGCCGCCGCGCTCCTGGCATCGCTTCGGCCGGGCGCATGACCACTGGACGCACAAGATCCCTGGCCCCATCGAATCAGAAATCAAGACAGGAAGGACACCGAACGTGAGCACATACGAAACCGACGAAGAAAAGGTCGAAGCCATCAAGAAATGGTGGAAGGAGAACGGCACCTCCGTCGTGGCCGGCGTGGTCATCGGACTCGCCCTCGTCTTTGGGTGGCGGGGCTGGGTCGCATACCGCGACAGCGTCTCTGCCCAGGCCTCGGCCGATTTCGAGCAGCTGCTTGCAAGCGCCACCCAGGGTCAGGCCGAGTCCGTCACCAAGCGTGCCGAGATTCTGAATCAGGACTTCGCCTCGACCCCCTATGCCGCCCTGGGCTCCCTGGTGTCGGCGAAGGTCCGCTATGAGGCGGGCGACGTATCGGGCGCCACCGCCGACCTGCAACGGGTAATCGCGAAGGCCCCGGACCCGGCCCTGGCGCGATTGGCGGCGCTGCGCCTGGCGCGGATTCAGGTCGCCGAGGGTCAGCTGGACGCCGCGGCCGCCACGGTCAACGCCCACGACGACAGCGAGTCGTTCGTCGGAGACTTCGCCGCGGTGCGGGGTGACATCGCCGCCGCCCGGGGTGACCTGGCCAAGGCCCGGGAGGAGTACGAGAAGGCCATCTCCGCCGGCACGGGTCTCTCCCAGCTCATCCGCCTCAAGCTCGACAACCTGCCGGCCGCCGGCTGACATCCCTGCCCAGATGCGCTGCCCCCTCCCCACTCCAAAGGCCGCCAGGGTTTCCGAATCCCTGATGGCCCTGGCCATCGTCCTCTCCCTGGGCCTCGGCGGCTGCAGCCGCATCCCATGGCTGGGCGGTTCCAAGGACCCCACCCCGCCTACGAAGCTGGAAGACTTCGTCCAGGAGGTCGGGCTCAACGTCCTCTGGTCCGAGCGCCTCACCAAGGGCAGCGCGGGACGGCGCCTGGACCTGGTCCCGGCCGTCGGGGGCGGACGCATCCTGGTGGCGGACTCCCGCGGCCGCGTCTTGGCCGCCGATCTGGACAGCGGGCGGGTCCTGTGGGAGCAGGAGACCAAGCTACCCTTCAGCAGCGGCCCCGACCTGGCGGGGGATCGACTCATCCTGGGAACCAGCGGGGGCCAGGCGGTGGCCCTCTCCGCTTCCGACGGGCGCGAGATCTGGCGCGCCCAGCTCGACAGCGAGATCCTCTCGGTGCCCCGCACCAGCGGACAAGGCACGGTCGTCGTGCACACCCTGAACGACACGATCTACGGGTTGGACAGCGCCAGCGGCACCGAGCAATGGCGGGTCGGCTACCCCGCACCCGTGCTCACCCTCAGGGGCAGCAGCACCCCGGCCATCACGCCCACCGGGGTCGTCGTGGGACTCTCCGGCGGCAAGCTGGTCAAGCTGGACCCCAGGGATGGAACCCCCCTCTGGGAGGTCACGGTGACGCCCCCGCGGGGGCGCTCCGAGCTGGCCCGCATCTCCGACATCGACGCGGACCCCGTCGTCGTGGGGACCCTGATCTTCGTGGGAACCTACAACGGGGACCTGGCCGCGGTGGACCTGGAGAGCGGAACCATCCTCTGGCGGCGTCAGCTCTCCTCCTACGCCGGTCTGGCCGCCACGGAGACCGACCTCTTCGTCACCGACTCCGAGGACCAGCTCTGGGCCTCCGACCCCGTGAGCGGTGCGGGACGCTGGAAGCAGGAACGGCTGCGCTACCGCCAGCTCACCGCACCGGCCCTCATCGGCAACCTGATCGCCGTCGGCGACCTGGACGGCTATGTCCACCTCATCGCCCAAAAGGACGGGCGCCTCGTGGGCCGCACCCGCATCGCCAGGAAGGGGGCCATCAACACCCGCCCGGTGGTAGCCGGAAACCGGCTCGTCGTCTACGCCAACGACGGGACCCTCGCGGTCATGACCACCGGCAGCGCGCCTGCCCCCAGCGGCCGGGCCCTCAAGGGCCAGGCGGCGGAGGGGGGCGCCAAGGCCGCCATCCCGGCCACGGGCGGACCGGTGATGGGGGCAGGGGGTATCGGGCAGCCCATCCCCTGACCCCGATGCTCCCGGTCATCACCCTGGTGGGCCGGCCCAACGTGGGCAAGTCCACCCTGTTCAATCGGCTCACCCAGAGCCGGGACGCCCTGGTCTCGGACTTCCCCGGCCTCACCCGCGACCGCCAATACGGGATCGGCCGCATCGGGCCACGGCGCTACCTGGTGGTGGACACCGGTGGGATCAGCGGCGACGCCCAGGGGGTCGAGGCCCTGATGCAGCGCCAGGTCCAGCTCGCCATCACCGAGGCGGACCAGGTCCTGTTCCTGGTGGATGCCCAGGACGGCTGCACTCCCGGGGACTTCGCCATCGCCGAAGGCCTGCGGCGCCTGGGCAAGCCCCTGACCCTGGTGGTCAATAAATCCGACGTCGGAGACCCCGAGCTGCTGGCGGCGGAGTTCCATGCCCTCGGCATCGGGGACCCCATCCCCATCGCCGCGGCCCAGGGCCGCGGCGTCCGGGGTCTCATGGATGTCGCCCTGGGTCATCTCGCCGAGCCCGAGGCCCCCACCGAGGGCGAGCAGCCCGGTGAGGACGAGGGCGGGATCCGAGTGGCCGTGGTGGGTCGCCCCAACGCGGGCAAGTCCACCCTCATCAACCGGCTCCTCGGAGAGGAGCGGGTGGTCACCTTCGACGAGCCCGGCACCACCCGCGACAGCATCTTCATCCCCTTCGCGCTGCACGGCCGGCACTACACCCTGATCGACACGGCGGGGGTCAGGCGTCGGGCGCGCGTCACGGACCCCATCGAGAAATTCAGTGTCATCAAGACCCTGCAGGCCATCGAGGCATGCAACGTCGTCATCCTGGTGCTGGACGCGCAGGCCGGGATCGGCGAGCAGGACGCCACCATCGCCGGCCACGTCCTGGAGAGCGGGCGCGCCCTGGTGGTGGCCCTCAACAAGTGGGACGGGCTCGACCCGGATACCCGCGACCGGGTGAAGACCCAGTTCGCCCGCCGGCTCGGGTTCCTGGACTTCGCGGTCCTGCACCGCATCTCGGCCCTGCACGGGACCGGGGTCGGACTCCTGCTGGACGACGTGGACCGGGCCTACGCCAACGCCACCCGGGATCTCCCGACCCCGCTGCTGACCCGCCTCCTGGAGTCGGCCGTGACCGAGCACCAGCCGCCCCTGATCCAGGGCCGACGGATCAAGCTGCGCTACGCCCACCAGGGGGGGCGCAATCCCCCCATCATCGTGATCCACGGCAACCAGACCGAGCGGCTGCCCGAGACCTATCGCCGCTATCTGATCAACCGCTTCCGCACCGAGCTCAAGCTCGCCGGAACCCCCCTTCGCATCGAGCTCAAGAGCGGCACCAATCCCTTCCATGGCCGCCGAAACCAGCTTACCGAGCGCCAGATCCGCCACCGCAGGCGGCTCAAGGACTTCGTCAACCGCAAGCGCTGATCCGCTTCGTTCCCCTTCCTCCGGGTCGGAACGACTAAGGTGGTGGGCGGTTACCGCCCGAACCGAAATCTATATCGCTTGACCGACACGGAGGCGGGTTTCACCGACCTTGCGGGCTGGCGCCACGATACGCCCACGACACCCCCGGCCCAGTGCGCGTATCGCCACTGTCTGCTAGATTCCTAGTCCAGATATGCACTAACCAGTGGACCACTAAATGATCCAAGTCAATGTCCATGAGATGAAGGCGAAGCTATCGGACTACTTGGCCGCCGCGCTGCGGGGGGAGCGTGTCGTGATCGCCAGGCGCAATGTGCCGATCGCGGAGCTGAAACCCATCGTGGCGCCACCCGCCACCCCGCGACCCCTGGGCCAGGGCCCGACAGAGGAAGGTTACGAGCTTCCGGAAGCCTTCTGGGAGCCGCTGCCGGATGAGCTGACCGCCGCCTTCAGCGGCAGCGCGGACACTCAGGGTCGCGGACCCGCGCAATGAGGCTGATCCTGGACACCTGCACCTTCATCTGGTTGGCGTCGGCCGAGCACCGCCTATCGCAGGTCGCCCGGGACCTGATCACCGATCCAGATAACGAGGTCCTGGTCTCGGCCGCCACGGCCTGGGAAATCGGGATCAAGCACGCCCTCGGGCGTTTGCCCTTGCCCTTAGGCCAGTCCCCGGCGGCCTTTATCCCCGAGGCCCGAGCGCGCCACCGCCTGGACCCCCTGCCCATCGATGAGGCCGATACCTTCGAGCTAGCCCGGCTGCCGCCGCTGCATCAGGATCCATTCGACCGCATGCTGATCTGCCAGGCCATCGCCCGACAGGCTGTCATCATCACACCCGACCCCTTGATCGGCCAGTATCCAGTTGCAGTGCGCTGGTAACGGCAGATGTCCGACACGGTGACGCTCGGAAGCGCAAACAAGCGCAACCCGGGCTCAGGAGGATCGGTACGTAGCCCACGAACACTGGCAGCGCCGGACACGCGGATTCGGACCGGTGACGGCTGCCTGACCCCACCCTGGACACCAACTCGGTGCCCAGGGTGGCCTCATCGAGGTCTACCATTGCCCGGTGACCGGGCGGTCGGTCCAGGCGCCGAAGGTGGTCGCGAGATCACCCCCAGCGAGACCGTCCCACAGCCCGTTGCCGTTGGCATCGAGGTAGAAGGTGCGGTCGCTCGCGCGCCAGACGCCCACCGTATCGACACCGTCGCCGTTCCAGTCTCCCCCGACCGGGGCGTCGGTCCAGATCCCGAATGGGGTCACGACATCACCCCCGGCGGGACCATCCCAAGCCCCATTGCCATTGGCATCGAGGTAGAAGGTGCGGTCGCTCGGACGCCAGACGCCCACTGTGTCGATCCCGTTACCGTTCCAGTCTCCCGTCATCGGGACATCCGTCGAGAGCCCGAAGGGGCCGATTATGAGATCGCCCCCCGGCGAGACCGTCCCACACGCCGTTGCCGTTGGCATCGAGGTAGAACCTGCGATCGCTCGCGCGCCAGACTCCAACCGTGTCGACGCCGGCACCGTTCCAGTCCCCCATGACCGGGATGTCCGTCGCAATTCCGAAGGGACCAATCATGAGATCGCCCCCGACGGGGCCGTCCCACGCCCCGTTGCCGTTGGCATCGAGGTAGAACGTGCGATCACTCCCACGCCGAACGCCTACCGTATCCACACCGTTACCGCTCCAGTCTCCCCTGACCGGGATGTCCGTGGAGACCCCGAAGGGAGTCGCTAGATCCCCGCCGGAAGTGCCGTCCCAAGCCCCGTTGCCATTGGCCTCGAGGTAGAAGGTGCGGTCGCTCGGGCGCCAGATGCCGACCTTGTCCGCCACGGCGTCGGCCGAACCCGCGTATTTGGCGATGAAGGTGTCCGAACTGCCCACCGCGGTGAGGGTGGTCTCGCTCGTCTCGACGGCGCCGAAGGTGGCGCTGTTGTCAAAGAACCCTGTTACGAGCGCTTTGCCAGCAGCATCCACGACGATGCCCCGGCCTTGGTCCTGGCCTAAGCCGCCTGCGGAGCGGGCCCACCGCAGAGTCCCCTCTGGGGCGTACTGGACGATGAAGATGTCCCAGGATCCCGCCGAAGCGAGGATAGTCTCATTGGGCTCGCCGTAACCGAAGGTGGCGCTGCCTCCGAACTCTCCCGTCGCTAAGGCATTGCCGGCGGGGTCCACCCCAATACTGTAACCCCGGTCATTATCGCCACCACCCGCGGAGCGCGCCCACAGCAGGGTCCCATTCGGCCCGTACTTGGCGACGAAGATGTCGATGTCAAATTCCCCGCCCGCCGCGGTGAGGGTCGTCTCGTTGGCCTCGCCGGAGCCGAAGGTGGCACTGTCAGTGAAGTATCCCGTCGATAAGGAGTTGCCCGCGGCGTCCGCCGCGATGCCGACGCTGGCCTCGAAACCGCCGGCGCCGCCCGCGGAACGCGCCCACAAGAGATCCCCCGGCACCGCGGCCTGGGCCGCCGGGGCCAACAGCCCACCAGTCAACAAAACCAGACACCAGAAGAATGCCGCGCCCCAACCTGTCTGCCCATTCATGACTGCCTTCTCCCTCGTCCGAGGGCACAACCTTCCGCGTAGACTCGTCCGCTCTACAGCAATGAGTCGGGACAGGTCCGGCCATCGCTTTCCAGGTGCATAGTCTGCCCAGCACAACGCCCCGCTTCATCCCGGCTTCCCAGGACAGTGTCTCCCGGGCCAAAGGAGCACCAACGCAAGCGTTGCACCGACGGCGCTGAAATGACTGGCACCACTCGCGCGCGCAGGCGACCCCCGGGGCCCGGAGGCGCCGATACACGGGGTTACTTCCGCGGATGTCCAGGGGCGTACAATGGGCTCCCCTTGCGAACAACCACCCCGGAGGACCAAACGATGATCTATGCGTTCGGTGTCGAGCTGCACCTACCCTTCGACGAGGCGGTCGCCCAAGTGCAACAGGCCATCCAGGCGGAGGGGCTCGGCGTCGTCAGCGACGTGGATGTCCAGTCCATCATACGCAACAAGCTTCAGGAGGAGGTCGCCCCTTGGCGCATGCTGGGCGCCTGCGCCCCAGGCCTGGCCAAACGGGTGATGGAGGCGGAGCCGGAGGCCGCGGCGCTGCTGCCCTGCTCCGTCATCGTCCGCGAGATCAAGCCCGGCCTGACGGGGGTGACCTTCATGGACCCCGAGCCGGTCCTCGCGCTCACGGAAAACCCGGCGGTGATCTCCGTCGCGCAGGAGGCCCGGGCAATCATCGAGCGGGTGCGCGACCGCCTCAGCGGACAGCACCCGGTCAATCTGATGTAGACCGGCGGCCGAAGCGGTGCTGAAAGGCGCGGCCCCTCGGAGGAGTCGCGCCCTTTCGTTGGAGGGCCGTGGAGCCCTACCCCTTACTCCCCGTTGACTCCTGAGCGGCCGAGGCCCCACCCAAGGCGGCCAGGACGCGATAGATCGCCGCCGAGTCCTCTTCCCCGAGGCCCCGCCCCACCAGGGCATTGAGATACTGGGCGATCTGCGCCGCCCCGGGGAGTGCGAGACCCAGCTCCTGGGCGGTCTCCAACACGATCCCCATGTCCTTCTGGTGCAGCCGCGACTTGAACCCGGGGGCGAAGTCCCCCTCGATCATGCGCCGGCCGTGGACCTCCAGGATGCGGCTGCCCGCGAGCCCGCCCAGCAGGGCCTCCCGTACCCGGCCGGGGTCCACCCCCGAGGCCCGAGCGAGCAGGATGGCCTCCGCAACCCCGGCGATGGCGGCCCCCACGACCACCTGATTGCAGGCCTTGCACACCTGGCCCGCCCCGTGATCGCCGATGTGGACGATGTTCTCGCCGAGCACCTGGAACAGGGGGACGACGCGCTCGAAGACCTCCGGCTCCCCGCCCACCATGATCGACAGGGTGCCATTGATGGCGCCGACCTCGCCCCCGGAGACCGGGGCATCGAGCATGGCCACCCCCAGGGCCGCGAGGCGCCGGGCCATGTCCCGCGTGACCGCCGGGGAGATGGTGCTCATGTCCACCACCACCGCGCCCTCCCGGACACCCTCGATGACACCGCCGGGCCCGAAGATCACCTCCTCCACATCGGAGGTGTCCGACACCATGGTGAAGACGAGATCCGACCGCGCGGCAAGCTCCGATGGGCTGCGGCAGGTCTCCGCGCCCGCGGCCTCCAGGGGCTCCAGAGACTCCGGCCGGCGCGCATAGACCGCCAAGGGATAGCCGGCCTTCAGCAGATTCAGGGCCATGGGCCGCCCCATGATCCCCAGCCCGATGAACCCAACCCGCTCACTCATCGATCGCCCCCTCGCATCTTGCTCACTGGCCCCTCGGCCCTCGCTACTCATCGATCCAACAGCTCCAGCCAATGTACGACCGGCAGTGCCGTCCCCGCCTCCAGGTGGAGCTGACACCCGATGTTGGCGGTGGCGATCAGCTCCGGCCCGCCGGACTCCAGGGCCGCCAGCTTGTCGGCACGCAACTGCCCGGAGAGCGTCGGCTGGGTCAGGGAGTAGGTCCCGGCCGAGCCGCAGCAGAGATGGGCATCCGGCACCGGCGTCAGCAGGAAGCCGAGCCGCGTCAGGATGCGCTCCGTGGCCCCGGCAAGCTTCTGACCGTGCTGCAGGGTGCAGGGGGGATGGAAGGCGATCCGCCTGCCCTGCCCCGGCTGCCCCAGGACGGAAAGGTCCAGGCCCGCCAGGAGCTCCGCCGGGTCCCGGGCCAGGGAAGCGACGCGGGCGGCCTTCTCCGCGTAGGCGTCGTCATCGCGCAGCAGCTCACCGTAATCCTTCACCATGACCCCGCAGCCGCTCGCCGTCACCAGGATCGCCTCGCAGCCCGCCTCGATCTCGGGCCACCAGGCGTCGATGTTGCGCCGCATGGCATCCAGGCCCTCCGCCTGGGCGTTCAGGTGATAGGCGACGGCCCCGCAGCAGCCGGCGCCCGGCGCGGCCACCAGGTCGATCCCCAGGC
>JBAPYD010000555.1:0-2707 GCA_049284555.1 Chromatiaceae bacterium
GCCCCGTGTGGCCCCACAAGGCGATCTACGTGGACGGGGCGGCCGAGCAGGTTCTCGCGCAGCCGCCTCGGGAGACCGCCCCTGGGAGCGCCCCGGCCACCCCTCTGGGCCCAGCGGAAGGTCCGGACTTCCCATTCTGATCGAAGGGCGACTCCCGCAGCTCAGCGCGCGAGCTCGTCCAGGCGCCGGGCGAGGGCAAAGTCCAGATCGGTGATGCCGTCGGCGTCGTGGGTGCGAAGATCCACGGTCACCCGGTTGTAGACGTTGCACCACTCCGGGTGGTGGTTCATGGACTCCGCCACCAGGGCGCCACCGGTCATGAAGCCGAAGGCCTGGACGAAGTCTTGGAAGGTGAATGCCTTGTGCAGCTTGCCCTCGACCAGCGACCAAGGGTCCCTGGCTGCGGAATTGAGCTGACTTAGGGCCTGCTGGAGGGCCTCCGAATCGAGCTTGGGGCGGTTCATTGTCGGGCTCCCAGTTGTCTATGGATGAGGTCAAGGAAGCACTGATTGATCGCGCTTCCCGTCCGGGCGAGGGATCGCCCGGCATGTTCGGTGGCGATAAGCCATTGAACTTGGAGCGCTTCGAGCGTCGCGCCACTCGAAGCGCGAGCTGATCAACTGCCAGGATGGGATTTGATCAGCGTCTGCCAAGCAGATCTGAATCGTCCGCCCGCAATTCAACCACCCCGAGGGCCCCGAATGGGACCCGGTTTCGCTAGACTGCAAGGGTCGGCGCCGAGCCCAAGACCCGAGGGAAGGCCAGCCCATGCCACCGCACGCCCACCGAAGCAACCACCGGCGCCGGCCCGCCGGATCGACGCGGGCGTGCCTGGCCTCCGTCATCACCCTGGCCCTCCTGGGCTGCGCCACCGACGTGCCGAAGGCGATCCGGGATCCGAGCACGACACCGGTCGACGTTGCCCAGGTCCAGGCGAAGCCCGGCCGTCACCTCGGCCAGCGGGTGCGCTGGGGCGGCACCATCATCGCCGTCCACAACAAGGAAGGGACGACGGAGATCGAGGTCCTGGCGCGTCCCCTCGGGCGCCATGGCGACCCCGCCCCCGATGCCACCGGCCTCGGGCGTTTCATTGCCGAGACAAGGGGGTTCCTGGACCCGGCCGAGTATCCCAGGGACCGGGCGCTGACGGTGGTCGGGATCATCACCGGGGTGGAGACCAGGCCCGTGGGAGACTACCCCTATGCCTATCCAGTCGTTCGCGTCGAGTCCCGCTTCCTCTGGCCCGAGCAGCCATCGCCGGCATATCCCGCCTACCCGTGGCCCGGCCCCTGGTACGATCCCTGGTATGGACCCTTCGGGTGGCCCTATTCGGGTCTAACCAGAAGGTACTGGTACTGAGGCCCCCGCGCCGAGCCGCGTTACATGAGACCGCTTGGGATGACCGCTCGATTCGCCATCGCCGCCACGTTGTCGACGCTCCTGCTGGCCGGGTGTGCGACGACCGGCTGCGAGCCGCCCCCGGGCAACCCGGACCTCACCCCGGACCAGGTCGCCGCCACCGGCGGACATACCGGTGAGCGTCAACGCTGGGGTGGGACCCTGGCCTCGGTCCGTCATCTGGCCGATCGCACGGAGCTCGAGGTGGTCGGCTATCCGCTCGACCGCTGTGGCGAGCCGCGAACCGGGGCGCGGCCCATCGGGCGCTTCATCCTGGTCAAGCCGGGATACCTGGAGACGGCGGACCGCCCGACCGGCAGCCGTCTCAGTACCACCGGCCTCATCACCGGCACTCGGGACGGCCAGGTGGGCGGGGCCCCTTACCGGTTTCCGCTCCTCCAAGCCGGCGAGCTTCGCTGGTGGGCGGACGGGGCCCCCGCCGGGACCGACCGCAGGCCCTGGGTGACCATCGGCATCGGCGGGGGTAGCGGCGGCGTAGGTGGTGGAATCGGGGTCCTCTTCTGACCTCCCGCCCGAGCCGTTACGGTGACAGTCGCGCCGGGGCGCGCTCAAATTCTCTCTCTCCCGCTAAGAGAGGGCGGGGTGAGGGACCGGCCGTGGCGCCCGGACCTTTCATGTTCCGGAATGGCGCGGGCGCCATAACCGTCAGGCCCGCCAACCCCCGAGGATCCGCATGCAGATGACATTCATCTCCGCCGCCCGCTCCGGCGTCTCCGCCTCCGTGTAGGCGCGCAGCTCCGGGGCGTTGCCGGACGGTCGCAGGTGCGCGACCTCCCCGCTCTCGAAGGTGATCCGCACTCCGTCCGTGGTGTCGACCCCCGCCACTGGGCCGAACCAGTCGCCGAAGGTCGCCTCCGCCGCGGCGCGGTCCCGTGGGGGATCGCCGCTCGCAAGGGCCGCGAGGCGGGTCTGGCTGACCTCGGTGGGGAAGTCCTGGATACGGTCGCTGTGGGTGAATCGGCGGGGCAGATCGTCCGCGAGGGCGGAGAGCGGCCGCCCCTGCTCCCGCGCGGCCGCCAGGATGGTCAGGGCCACCAGGAGGGCGTCACGGGTCGCGAGCGCCGCGAGGGTTCGGCCGCCCCGCTCGATCGGCGAGTCGAGCAGGAAGCCCCCGTTGGCCTCGTAACCCACCACCGGGGTCAGACCCTCCGCGCTGAGCTGCTGCATGCCCTCGATCACGAAGGGGGAGCCGATTCGGGTACGCAGGACCCGCTCGAAGGCGCCGCAACGCTCAACGGCGGTGTTGCTGCTCACCGGCGTCACCACCCCCCGGGCGCCCAGGGCCCGA
>JBAPYD010000556.1:0-1780 GCA_049284555.1 Chromatiaceae bacterium
CTATTGGAGCGTCGTGGAGAATCGCCGTGTCGCGGATGGGCGGGTGGTGCAGCGCCATGTGTTGTATCTCGGGGAGATCAACGACGTGCAGCGCGCGGCCTGGTGCCGCTCCATTGCCGTCTTCGACGAGGACACGGGCACTGCGACCCAATTGGCGCTGTTTCCGGAAGACCGCCCGGCGCCGGAACTGTCCTGCGCAGTGGTCCAGGTGAAGTTGAGCGGATTGCAGCTGCGTCGTCCCCGTCAATGGGGCGCGTGTTGGTTGGCCTGCGGGTTGTGGGACCAGCTGCAGCTGGACGCCTTCTGGCAGCCGCGACTGCCACCGAGCCGCAAAGGCACGCGCTGGCTGAATGTGCTCAAGACCCTGGTCGCCTATCGCCTGATCGACCCCGGCAGCGAATGGCACTTGCACCGTCACTGGTTCGATCACAGTGCCATGGGTGACCTGCTCGGGGAGGATTTCTCGATTGCTCAGAGTCACACCCTCTATCGCTGTCTCGATCATCTGGTGGAGCACAAGCAGGCCTTGTTCACCTTCCTTCAGGAGCGCTGGCGGCGCTTGTTCGATGCCCGCTTCGACCTGCTTCTCTACGATCTGACCAGTACCTATTTTGAATGCGACCCGCCGGAGCATGGCAAGCGTAAATTCGGTTATAGCCGTGACAAGCGCTCCGATTGCGTCCAGGTGATCATCGCCCTGATCGTCACCCCGGACGGTTTTCCGCTGGCCTACGAGGTGCTCGCCGGCAATACCCTGGATAAACAAACGCTCACCGACGCTTTGGCCAAGATCGAGGCCCAATACGGCAAGGCCGACCGCATCTGGGTGATGGATCGCGGGATTCCGACCGAGGAGACCCTGGCCCTGATGCGCGCATCGGACCCCCCGGTACACTATCTGGTCGGCACGCCCAAAGGGCGCTTGACCAAGCTGGAAAAGTCTTTTCTGACCAAGCCCTGGGCCGTCGTGCGTGACCAGGTCACGGTCAAGCTCTTGGATCAAGACGGCGAGTTGTATGTCCTGGCCCGCAGCGCCGGGCGGCAAGACAAGGAACGGGCCATGCGCCGGCGACGTCTGAAGCGCTTATGCAAGCGCCTGCAGGAATTGCAACGACAAACGCTCAGCCGTGACGAGCTCTTATTGAAACTCGGCGCGGCCAAGAAAGACGCCGGGCGCGCCTATGGATTGATGCGCATCCAGGTGCCCGCGCCCGATGAATCCGTCACTGCCGAAACCTTCACCTTTTCGCTCAATCGTAAAAAGCTACGTCAGGTCCGCCGCCGCGAGGGCCGCTACTTATTACGCTCCAATCTCACCGGCAACGATCCCGTCCAACTCTGGACCTGGTATATCCAACTGACCGAAGTCGAACAGGCGTTCAAAGAGCTCAAAGGTGACCTGAGTGTTCGGCCGATTTACCACCAAGTGGATCGGCGCATCGAAGCGCACATTTTTGTCGCCTTCCTCGCCTATTGTCTCCAGGTCACCCTGAAGGCTCGTCTGCGTCCCCTCGCGCCGGGTCTGACCCCACGGTCCGCCTTGGAGAAATTCGCCGCCATCCAGATGGTCGATGTCCATCTGCCGACGACCGATGGCCGTACCCTCATTCTGAGCCGTTACACCGAGCCGGAGGCCGACCAGCAGCTGCTGCTCGACCGGCTGAATCTGCAGCTGCCCGCGCAGCCGCCACCGAGGATTTCCGCCGCCCTCCATGCCCCCATGCACTAATCGCTTGTAGTGCCGACCTTTGCCCCGACGGTGTCGGCCAAACAACGGGTT
>JBAPYD010000557.1:0-5221 GCA_049284555.1 Chromatiaceae bacterium
GGGTGCGGTGGATGCCCTGCTGCGCCACGGGGCGGATGAGAAGGACCTGACGATCGTGCGGGTTCCCGGCGCCTTCGAGATGCCCCTGGCCATCGAGCGCGTCGCCAAGAAGGGGGGCCACGACGCCATCATCGCCCTCGGGGCCGTGATCCGCGGCGGGACTCCGCACTTCGAATACGTGGCGGGGGAGTGCGTCAAGGGCATGGCCCAGGTGAGCCTCAAGCACGGGATCCCCGTGGCCTTCGGGGTGCTCACGGTGGACAGCATCGAGCAGGCCGTGGAGCGCGCCGGAACCAAGGCGGGGAACAAGGGGGCCGAGGCCGCCCTGTCCGCCCTGGAGATGGTGGACCTGCTGCGCCGGCTGGATTGAACCGGGTCCGATCGTGTCAGACACCCGGGGAACCGAACGGGGAGGCGTGAGCCCTCGCAGCCAAGCGCGTCGCTACGCGGTCCTTGCGCTGTATCAATGGGGTCTGACCGGGGAGGAGCCCGCTTCCATCAAGCGCCACATGCTGGAGGACCCCGAGTGGCTGGACGCCCTCGCCGGCTCGCTCAATGGTGCGGAGGATGACGCGCCGCCCGATCCCAGACGTCGCTTCCGGTTCAACCAGGAGCTGTTCGACGAGCTCCTCAAGGGCGTTCCGGCCCGGGTCGCGGAGATCGATGCGGCCCTGTCGGCTGTCCTGGACCGCCCGATCAGTCAGGTCGACCCGGTGGAGCTGGCCATCCTTCGGCTCGGCGCCTATGAGATCCTCTTCTCCCCCGGCATCCCCAGCGGCGTGGCCATCAACGAGGCGGTGGAGCTGACCAAGCTCCTCGGCTCCCATGAGGGCCACCGCTATGTCAACGGCGTCCTGGACAAGGTCGCCCGGCGGGCCGCATCGACAAGGGCCCCGACTCCCTGACCCCGGGTGCGCCGTCGCCGGCGCGGCGCGCGCTCGGCCCAGGCGCGCATTCCAGCCCTCCACTCGTGACCGAGTTCGACCTGATCCAGACCTACCTCTCCAACCTGGGGCCTCCCAGGGGTGACGTGGCGCTCGGGGTCGGCGACGATTGCGCCCTGCTGCGAGTCCCAGTCGGTCAGCAGCTCGCGGTCAGCATCGATACCCTGGTCAGCGGGACCCACTTCTTGCCGGACTGCGATCCCGAGGCGCTCGGCCACAAGGCCCTCGCCGTGGGATTGAGCGATCTCGCCGCCATGGGGGCCGAGCCCGCTTGGGCAACCCTGGCCCTGACCCTGCCCGCCGAGCTGGTTGCCCGTACCCCGCACTGGGTCGCCGCCTTCGCCCGGGGCTTCGGGGGGCTGGCGCGGATCCATGGGGTGCGACTGGTCGGGGGAGATACCACCCGCGGGCCTCTGTCGGTGACAGTCCAGGTGCACGGGCTGGTCCCCGAGGGCGTCGCCATCCGGCGTTCCGGTGCGCGTCCCGGGGATTCGGTGTACGTCAGCGGGACCCTGGGGGACGCGGGTCTCGCCTTTCGGCAGATCCTGGGGGGCGGCTCGGTCGATGAGACCCTGCGCCTTCACCTGGAGCGACCGGTGCCCCGGGTCGCGCTGGGGGTGGCCTTGAGGGGGGTGGCGAGCGCCATGATCGACCTGTCCGACGGCCTGGCGGCCGACCTGGGGCACATCCTGGAGTCGAGCCGCGTCGGCGCCGAGCTGTGGCTGAGCTCCCTGCCCCTGTCCCCGGCGGTGGCCCAGACGGTGAGGTTGGACGCCGATTGGACCCTGCCAATGGCCTCGGGGGACGACTATGAGCTGTGCTTCTGTCTCCCGCCGGAGCGGTGCGCGGGGGTGCAGGCGCTGGCGGAGCGCGCTGGTTGCGCCCTGACCCGGATCGGTAGGATTCGCGAGGAGCCGGGACTGACGTGCCTCGGTCCAGGTGGCGAGCCGATCCGACTCGCCCGTACCGGGTTCGATCACTTCCCCGGAGCCGGAGACTGAATTGCCTTCCCGCCCCCCATCCGGCTTCCAGCCCCGGCGCCTGCACCATTGGATCGCCTTCGGGTTGGGGTCCGGACTCGCCCCGCGGGCGCCCGGCACCTTCGGTACCCTGGCGGCCATTCCGCTCTACTGGCTGCTGAGCCCGCTCTCCCCGGGTGCTTACGTCGGGGCCGTGGCGCTCCTGTTCGGTCTCGGCGTCTGGGCCTGTGGGCGAGCGGCGCGGGACCTGGGGGGCCACGACCCGGGGGCGATCGTCTGGGACGAGGTGGTTGGCTACCTGGCCGCCATGACCTTCGCCCCGGTGGGTTGGCCCTGGGTCCTGGCGGGATTCCTGCTGTTTCGGCTCTTCGATATCTGGAAGCCGTGGCCCATCCGCTGGCTCGACCGACGGGTGCGAGGGGGGCTCGGGATCATGCTGGACGATCTGGCCGCCGGGGTCCTCACGGGGCTCGTACTTTGGGCGGGCGCATCCGCGCCCGGCTGGGGATGGGCTTGAGGACACCCCCGGTCCCGGTTGGTCGCGGGGAGTGGGTTGATTGGCCCGACGATAGCGGCCATCATGCTGCGGCCTTTTCCCCTCTCTGTCCTCGGGTCGATCAAAAGGGTGCCCTGCGTTTCCCGAGGACCAACGCGGATCACGGCCGTCGCCCCTGCGCGACGGAGATCCGGAGGCGGATTCGAGGCCTACCTCACCCGAACGGTAGCAATCAGCGGCAGTGAGGTCACTCGCTGTGCGGTGCTGCCGCCTTAGCGATGAACGGGGCCAGAGTCCCCTTTGCAAAACCACCGAACGGGGCCCAGACAGCATGCGCCACAGAAGCCAACGAGCCGCGGTGCTCCTTTTCGTCGCCCTTCCCGGCATCGCCTGGGCGACGGATAGGGTCGCGGGAGACAGTCACACCTTCCGCTCGCCGGGCGGGGTCACCGAGACCTGCGTGGCCCTCGCCAGGATGCCCGGGGGCGTCTATTCCGCCGAGGATCGGGCCCAGGAGCGCGCCCTCTGCGCCCTCGACATCTATGACCCGCGCGTCGCGGTATGCCCGAAGCTCAAGAGCACGAGCCCCGGCACCTTCGTCTACGAGCTGACGCGGGGGCCATTCGCGAAAGACCAGACCGGCTTCGAGGCCAAGGTCTGCCCGCGCGGCGATATCGTGGTCCCGGAGGCCGACGGTCCGCCCGCGGGCTTCAAGGTGACCATGAACGCCAAGGGCACCAGCGGGACCTTCGCGACCGCCTCTCTCCTCTACTACCACTTCGCCCGCTATCTCGACGCGTCGATCCAGGTCCCGGTAAGCGTCTACCGGAGCATCGACCGGAAGACCCACGAGCAGCGCGTCACCGGTCGTGGTCTCGCCCTGTCCGCGGGTAAGAAGTCCCTGGCGATGAACCACGCGGCCTGGCAGGCCCTCGACGCCGCCGAGAAGGACCCCAAGACCTACCCGGAGGCCGATGAGCTGTTCACCGCCGACCGCACCCGCATCTATGGCGTGCTCCAGCATGTCCAGGGAAAGCGCTATGGTCCGGAGGTCAACGGCACGCGCACATCGGGCTGGGGCGAGGGCCAGAGCCGTGACTTCCAGGAGACGGCCCCCTTCCTCGCTCTGCGCAGCGGGAAGCCCCTCGAGGAGGCCATTGCGGAGGGGCTTTCCAAGGCGCAGCACGACCCGGCGCTGAAGAAGGCGATGGCGGGTGGCGTCTCGAAGGAGCAGATGGCCTATTGGATGCAGGACCTCACCGAGATCACCCTGCTCGACTACATCTTCAGTCAGCAGGATCGCGTCGGCAACATCGACTACATCCCTTACTGGCACTGGGCCGACCACGGCAAGGTGAAGCGCCAGCGGGCCGAGGGAACGAGCCCCCCGGCGTCGGTCGCGGGCGGCAAGCCCCTGCTCATCAAGCGCACCTGGCTGAACGACAATGACGCGGGCGGCAAGCGCAAATACGCCAATTTCACCAAGAAGACCGGGATGCTGGACAAGGTCCGCCACTACAACCCCGAGACCTACCGCCGGATCATAGCCCTGGACAAGGACTTCAAGGGCAAGGGGAAGCTCTACGCCTACGTGAGGGATACCTTCGGGCTGACGGACGATCAGCTCGGGCAGGTCGTGACCAACACCCACCAGGCGGCGGACATCCTGCGGGGCAGCTGCCAGGCGGGCAAGCTGCGCTTCGACCTGGACCCCGACGGGCTCCTGGCGACCGGCAAGCCGGCGGCCACGAAGATCGACTGCGCCAACCCGTGAGCATGAGCGCATCGTGGAGGACCCGGTGAAAGGGCGATTCGGGAACCGAGCCCCGGTCTCCTGGCCTGCGCTTGGCGTTCTGGCCTGCGCGACGCTGCTCCTCGTCGGCGGCCTCCGCCAGGCGGGCGCGGCCCCCCTCCTGGTGGCGGTGGTCTCCGACCTCAACGGGTCCTATGGCTCCGTCCGCTACGAGTCCAATGTGGACCGGGCCGTAGAGCGAATCCTGGAGCTTCGGCCGGACCTGGTCATCAGCACGGGCGACATGGTCGCGGGGCAGCGTCGGCCGCACCTCTCCCGGGGCGAGGTAGAGGCCATGTGGCGCTCCTTTCATGCCCACGTAAGCGAGCCCCTCCAGGCGGCCGGCATCCCCCTCGCCGTCACGCCCGGCAACCACGACGCCTCGGCCTATGGCGGGTTCGAGTCGGAGCGGCGGATCTATGGGGAGCAGTGGAGCGCACGCAGGCCCAGGCTGCGCTTCCTGGACGACGCCCACTACCCCTTCTATTACGCCTTCGCGGCGGGTGACGCCCTTTTCATCTCCCTGGACGCCACCAAGGTGGGGCATCTCCCCCCCGAGCAGCTCGGCTGGCTGAGGGACCTGCTCAAGAGGCGCGGGGGCGATTATGCCCAGCGCGTGGTCTTCAGCCACGTGCCCCTGTGGCCCTTCGCCGAGGGGCGGGAACGGGACTTCATCGGCGATCCGGCCCTGGAGCGCGTGCTGCGGCAAGGGGGCGTGGACCTGTATCTCAGCGGTCACCATCACGCCTTCTACCCCGGTCACCGGGACGGGGTGCACTATGTGAGCCAGTCTTGCCTGGGCGCCGGTCCCCGCAGGTTGATCGGGACCGGGGATCGCTCCCCGCAGAGCTTCACCCTGCTCCAGCTGGATGGGCAGGGTCTGCGCATCGCCGCCCTGCAATCGCCCGACTTCAGGCGCCCCATCGACTGGGATGGGCTGCCGGAGCGCGTCCGCTCAGGGGCCGCGGAGCTGATTCGCGCGGATCTGGTCGACGACGATCTGGACGGA